>CAIYYV010000420.1 GCA_903930425.1 Akkermansiaceae bacterium
CCGTGGACCGCATGGTCGTCGCCTGGAACACCGAACTCGACCAATTCATCGCCAACAATCTGCTCTCACCGGATGGCAACAACACGCGCATTGGCTCCGGGGGCTATGGCTATAGCAAAGCCCTTCCCAATCCCACGCGCGAAACCCTCGGTGCATCCCCAAATCAAATGTGGGGATGCTCGAACGCCCAGATTTTCTCCGAAGTCTCCAAGGAAATGCACTGGGAATTCGCGCTCAAGCATGATTTCCCGTGGCTCGCGCGCTGGGGCATGAATTACTACGGTTGCTGTGAACCGCTCGACAATAAAATCGACATGCTGAGCCGCATTCCCAATCTGCGGAAAATCTCGATGAACTATCAAATTCAAACCGAGCGCGCCGTGCGCAATGTCGCCAACAAATACGTCATGAGCTACAAGCCCAATCCAGCGGTGTTTGCCTATGATGTTTGGCACCCCGATCAAGCGCGCCGCGAATTGTGCCAACTGTTAGAATGCGGGCGCGGCTGCCATGTGGAACTCATTATGAAAGACATCTCCACCGTGCGCTATGACCCGAAACGCCTCTGGGAATGGTCGGAAATCGCCATGGATGTCGCGCATGAGTTTGCCACTTGAGCGGCAGCTGCTTGACAAGCGGCGGCATCCTCTATTGACAGCCATCTATCCAACATCCCCATGATATGATGAAGCGCCCCATCCAATCCTTCCTGGCCATGCTCGTGGTAGGCTCACTGTCCCCGCTCGCCATGACGGCCGAGCTGCCGCTGTCCAAACTCGATCTCTCGAGCATGGAAATCGGCTGGGGCTCACCGAAAGCCGGGAAATCCGTGGATTCCAACCCGCTGAAAATCGGCTCCAAAACCTATGCCGATGGGATCGGCACTCATGCGGAAAGCAGTTTCACGCTGGTGCTCGATGGCAGGGCCGAATCGCTGACCGCCGAGGTCGGTGTCGATTCGGAAACCGGTCCCAAAGGCAGCGTGGAATTTATCGTATCCACCGATGGCCGTGAGGCGTATCGCAGCGGTGTCCTCAAGGGGGGCGACGCAGCCCGCCCGCTGCGAGTGGCACTTGCCGGTGTCCGCCAGTTGGATCTGTTAGTAAGTGAGGGTGGGGATGGCAATTCATTCGATCACGCCGACTGGGCAGACGCCCGCATCCGCTACAGTGGTGCCGCGCCCGTCGTTTTAAAACCGGCAAAAGAGGAGGCCGTCATTCTCACTCCCAAACCGGGTCCGCAGCCACGGCTCACCGGCCCGCGCGTCTTCGGTGCCCGGCCGGGAAATCCCTTTCTTCACCGCATCACGGCCACCGGGGAAAAACCCATTATCTACCAAGCGAAAGGATTGCCCCCGGGTATCACTCTGGATGCCAAAACCGGCATTCTAACAGGATCGATCGCGGCCAAGGGAACCTGGCAGGTCACCGTGGGCGCGAGCAACGCGCGTGGCAGTTCCAGCCGGACGTTGAAGATCGTTGGCGGTGATGCCATCGCGCTCACTCCGCCCATGGGTTGGAACAGTTGGAACTGCTTCGCCAGTGCCGTCACCGACAAGGACATCCGCAATGCCGCGCGAGTGATGGCACAGAGCAGCCTCATCGATCACGGCTGGACTTATATCAACATCGACGATTTCTGGCAGATCAAACCCGGCAGTAACGACCCAACCCTGCAGGGACCGGAGCGCGATGCCAGCGGGAATATCCTGCCCAATCCGCGCTTCCCTAACATGAAAAGCCTCACCGATTCGATTCATGCGCTCGGTTTGAAGGCCGGCATTTATTCATCGCCCGGGCCGCTGACCTGCGGCGGGTGCTCGGGCAGTTTTGGCCACGAGGAGCGGGATGCCGCGACTTATGCGGCGTGGGGTTTTGACTATCTGAAACATGACTGGTGCTCCTACGATCCCGGAATGGAGGGTAAGCGCGCTTCGGCAGCCACGCATGTTCCCGCGATTGATCGCATCACTGATGACAAGCTGTTACGGCTGATGATTCCGTATGCCGTCATGCGCAGCGCCCTCAATCAGCAACCACGCGACATCTACTACAGCCTTTGTCAATATGGCATGGGGAATGTGAGTGAATGGGGCGCGCAGGTTGGCGGCAACAGTTGGCGCACCACCTATGATATCACCGATACCTGGAGCAGCATGTCAGGCATCGGGTTCAAACAGAACGGCTTGGAGAAATACGCCAAACCCGGGAACTGGAATGACCCTGATATGCTGGTCGTCGGCCATGTCGGCTGGGGTCCGGCACTGCACCCCACCAAGCTCAGTCCAAATGAACAATACACGCATATCTCGCTTTGGTGCCTGCTCGCTTCACCGCTGTTGATCGGCTGCGACCTCACTCAGTTAGATGATTTCACGCTCAATCTTCTCACCAACGACGAGGTGCTTGAAGTCAACCAGGATGAACTCGGCAAGCAGGCGGGCCGTCTCTCACAGAGTGGCAATGCCGAGGTCTGGGCCAAACCCATGGCAGATGGCTCATGGGCGGTCGGCTTGTTCAATCGCGGCACCTCACCACTGCCAGTCACCGTGGATCTCACGGCCATGGGTCTCACCGGTCCAGCCCGCGTGCGTGACCTCTGGCGCCAAAAAGACCTGCCACCAGTCACCTCGAAAATCACCCACACGCTCCCTCGCCACGGCAGTTCTCTCATCCGGATTTGGAAAAAATAACAGATCAGAGGCCACTCTGGCCAAAGGCCAACCGCCGCTCCTTGATCCGCAGCTCTTTCAATCCTCAATCATCAATATTCAATATTCA
>CAIYYV010000421.1 GCA_903930425.1 Akkermansiaceae bacterium
CCACAAAGGAATCAAACAAGCGGCGATACATGAAAAGATGAAGGGGGCGTACCACCGCCCCCTTCGGCAACCGAGATGGAGGCCCCATCCCGATCACCATAGCCTTGACGTATAATACCTACGCCTCGCTGTTATTGCAAGGACTTCTTGGCGATTACCTGCGCCATACGATCTGTCCAAAGCATCCCCACAATGGCTCACCACTGGCGGTGCCTGAGCCGCTCGAGCTGACCCAAACGGTGGTCGTTCGAGGGGTATGGGTACTTGAAAAAGATGAGCAGGGTATCGTTACCGTGGTCAAGCTTCAAATGCGGATCGCCTTGGCAAGATGCCCCGTTTGCAAACGTCGCTTCCGCATTCTACCGGCCGATATTCTGCCCTACAAGCACTACAGCCTGGCGGTAATAGAACATAGCGTTCACCTTTACAATCAAGGATACCTCTCTTTACGGGCAGTGGTCTGGGACGGATTCTATGGGGAATATGCACCGTCACACACGACGCTTCACGCCTGGAGCGAGGGGTTGGGCGCTTATTGGTCAGGCCGTTGTTTCGGCGAAGTCGCCTATGCGCTGCCTGCCTCCAGGATTGTGGCGGAACTGGAAATTCGCATCCCCGAAATAGCGCCATTACATTCCATACCCGTGCTTGTAAATCCGCAACGGTGTCGCAGCCTGCAGCGTCGGGAACGTCTGGAAGCCTGCCGGAGGTTTGAAAAGATATGCATGATGATCAGCTGGTGTTTCTGCGAATTAAACCGTCTCATCGTCAGTTGGGGCACTTCGTTCGGCTTTGGTTTTCGAACCGGGATTACGAGCACGCCGTTTGAACGCATTAATTCCGCGGACATGATACCGTGCGCCAAACCGATGAGAAAGGAGGCAGCGGCATGTCCGATCCGTGGAAGATCGCCACCTGGCGATTTGAAATGATCTCACCAGTGCTCGATCAGAGCCTCGGCATAGCCGAGAAACGGCGTATCATGCGCGAGAGGACCCAAGCGGCCGTTCAATGGCCGGATTGCCCGGATGAGCGGCCTATCGGCAGAAGTACGCTTTTAAAATGGGTGAAGCGCTATCGCGAGCAGGGATTTCTGGGGCTGATGCCCAAAGTCCGAAAAGACAAGGGCCAATCGCGCTCCGAGCGCTTCGAGCAGATCGACTACGCCTTGGGGCTTCTCTATGAACAGCCGCGGCGCTCGTTGACTCAGCTGGTGCTCTACCTGGAAATCGAGTTTAAAGAACGTTGCATCACTCGTTCGACATTGAGCCGGGAGCTGCATGCCCACCCGGCTTTCCAGGAGATTTTGCGCCGCCGCAAGGGAGGTGAGAAAAAGCTGCGGGATCTCTACGAGTCACTCGCACCGCATGAGATCTGGCAACTCGATGCCAAGGGGCCCTTCCCGGTGACACTGGTCAACGGCCAAACGATCCGGGTTCACGTCTTGTCGATTTTGGATGACTGCACCCGGTATATTCTTGCGGTCATCATCGCGTCGGCCGAAAATATCCGGGCTGCCGTCAGGGTTTTCCGAATGGCGGCCGCCAAATGGGGTATGGCCGGGCGCATGCAGTTCGATCGCGCTTCCGCCTATGACTCCATCGCCTTTCGC
>CAIYYV010000422.1 GCA_903930425.1 Akkermansiaceae bacterium
CAATACGAAACCACCCGACACCCGGAAAAATTCTCCTGCATCCGCATGAAGGTCCGGAACTTCTCCTTCTCCTCCTGCCCAAACACCCGCTTCCGATCCACCACCCTGGAAATACAGTGATAAAACACCGGCTTCACCACCGAATCTTTCCATGCCACGAGCCATCGTTTTCTTGCCATGCGCGACTTTTATACCAAATCTCGACAGCTTGCAAGAACATTCTTTATTATTTGAGTCTCCACTTGTACGAGTCACCACAGTCACCACTGGCGAGGGTGGTCGGTGGTCAGATGAGGGCGAGGATTGCGGATAGAGCGACACCGATCTTCCTATTTCACGGTGGCCACAAAACCAGAAAAACGCGCCATTTGTTCTAGGCGCTCTTGTTTTTAGGCGCTCTTGTTTCAGTCGCGGATGCGCACGCCGTTGTGGTGTTTTTCGGTGGTGAATTCCAGGGTATCGGCGTTGGGCATGCGCAGGCGGAGGGTGACGGCTTGCGGGGTGGGTTTCGGGGTGACTTGGTCACCATGGATGCCGCCTTCGGTGGCTGGGGCTTCGTTGGTCATGATGATGGTGGCAGCTTCGATGCGCCAGTGGTAGGCGGCGAACCAATCGAGCTTTTGGCCTTGCGGGTTGTAGGCCTGCACGGTGCCGTCCGGGCGGAATTCGCGCACGAAACTGCCCTCGCTTGCCTGATAGAGCCATTTGCCGGCCAGTTTGGCGGGGGTTGGGAGATATTTTTTTGGATAAAACGCAGTGAGGACGGGCAGGTATTTGGCGTGGAGGCGGCGGGCGACGGCCACGGTGTCGCCTGCGGGTTGGGCGGCGAAGGTCGGGGTGGTTTGCCGCACCCAGGCTTTTTCCCATTGATAGATGGCATCGCGGGTGGCTTTGGAGTCGAACGGCTGCTGTTGTTGCATGGCGGCATTCATCGCGGTGAACCACAGAGTCCATTGGGGTTTATAATACCCGCGGATCAGGCCCGACCATGACCGGCAGCCATAGTTGTTGAGTTGGCCGAATTCTGGTTCCCACAGGGTGAGCAGGACGCGGGCGTTGTATTCGCACAAGTCGGACTCCTCCTTGTTAGATCCCCAGCTTCGGGCGTCGCTGATCCAGCGGCCGAACAGGAATTCGCGGCGGGTGGCGAGGATTTCATCGAGGTCGTCGAACATGCCTAACATGATGGTCGAGAGCCGTTTGACCTCATCCTTGTTGCCGGCTGTGTGTGCGATGATGATGGCCTTGTGCAATTCGGTGCCGGCATCGTCGAGGACCTGGCGCGTGACATCTGTTAGATCGTAGCGATAGGCGTCCGAATTGGAGCATTGCGGAGCGGCCGCCAATAGGGCGGACCAAGCGGGCAGCAATTCAGAGGCGGCATAGGGGATCTGGGTATTGGTGCATGGCCGCGCTGGTTGTTGGGGGTTGAGCGATGGCCTGGCATTCATCACGGTGCCCGCCGGCGATTCATGATAGCCGGCGGGTCGCGAATACACGGTGCGCAGCAGGATTGCGCTGGCGGTTTCCGCTGCGGGCGATTTTGCGCCGTAGCGTCGTTCGGCATACTTGAAGAGCCAGGCTTTGATGTCGGTGACGGGTGGCAAGTTCCAGCCGTTTTCCCAAAACATTTCCCAGTCTGCCGGGCAGGTCTGCGATCCTTCCATGAGTGCGCCGATGCCCATCAGCGGGCCTTTTGCCGGATCGTTGAAGGCTGCGGCCGGCATCTTGGCATAAACGCCGAGACGGCTGTCGAGGCCGGTGTTGCCGCCGAAATTGAGGATTGTTCCCCACAGCCAGGGAGTGTTGCCAAACGCATTGCGCTTCCGCCAATTTTCCCACGCCTCGCAGTAGAGATCGAGAACTAACAACTTCGATTTGTCGAGACCGTCGATCATCGACTGGTGCGGGTTGGCCTGCCATGACATGAGCACCCAGGTCACGCCGGGCTGCGCCTTTTGCATCGACCCGTAGATGACCCTGCCGCAAGCGGCGAGGTCGATGCCTTCGATGGATCCGCCTTCATGAAATGGATCGGCCGCCAGGAAATGCACCTTGCCAAAGAGTTTGTCCTGTTCGGCATGATAGGTGTCGGCGATTTTTGGAAACAGCGGATCTAGCGGATCCAGCATATCCGGCCGCTGCAGTCCGCACCAGGTGTACTGCTGGTGGATTTTGGCTGCGGGTAATTTGCGTTTCATGGACGACGGGACAATCCCGTAGTATCCCTGCAAGACCGGTTGGATGCCGAGTTCGCGCATCCGGGTCAGGATTTTGCGGCCGAGTGCCACGCGCCGTTGGATCAGGGATTTGGGTACCGGCCCGCCGAACTCCTCCATGTTAGACATCCACTGCCATGGTTGGTGGGTTGGCATCACCAGCCACTTGCGGACATCGTCCTCGTTGTAGCCGTATTGGGTCAGGGTGTTGATCCAGACCTGTTCCTGGCCCTCGGTGACCAGTGCGATGTTGGTGCCCTGGATGGCGAGGCGATCCAATTCGCGTTCCCACTGTGGCCAGTCCCACCACGCCATGGTATAACCGTGCGTGCAATAGTTATAGGCATAGCGGAATTGGCACGGGCTGGTGATATGGGATTTTTTGTCGGGCATGACCAGCACCGCCGGCAGGTTCAGTTGGTCGCCGCATTGCCATGAAATATGGCATTTGGCCGTTTCCTTCAGATAATGGTTGAGTGCCGAGGCCAGCGCGACGCCATTGTTGCCGCGCAGCACCACCTTGCCCCCGCGGCTATCCACCTCATACACATCGCGGCCGTTCTTCTGCGGAATCACCTCGCACACGAACTGCCCGGCGTGGCGCGGCAGCAAGCGGCCGATCAAGGCCTGCGCTGCCTGCACCGGGGAAACCCCGGAAACTGCGGAAACTGCGGAAACTGCGGAAACCGGTAGAGCGTCCGCAGCGGGACCTAGCAACAGGGAGAAGGCAAGTATTTTCAGGGTTTTCATGGTGTCGGGAAATGTCAGGGTTCGGCGGGAACTTTCTGCTTTGTCAGCACAGAATGGGGCTCAAAACTCCGGTCAAAGGCCGATAGGAATAATCGATGGTGGTGGAGTTGTTGGGAAAGGCGTAGAAATTAGATGCAGCTGAGTCAAGGAGGCGATTCTGATCGAGAGTTTTACACGGGTCCAGCCGACGGGGAGGACTGAAGACGGCGGGCTCAGGGCTGAGACCTGATGTTAGATGTTAGAATCCCGGCAAGGGTCGCTGGCTCTATGGCAACATGTTAGACTGGACACAACTCGACCAGTCGCAGCAG
>CAIYYV010000423.1 GCA_903930425.1 Akkermansiaceae bacterium
AAGAAAGAGCAAGAGAACCACTGATAAACGCGGATACGCACCGATGTCAAAAAAGTTGCATGGATCTAAAAAACCACCTCGCAGATGCGAGCCCACTCAAATGCATATCATCCGTGTTCATCGGTGTTCATCCGTGGTTCTTTTTTCCTATATTTGATGAAATTCTAACAAAAAACCAATGAACACCCTATCAGATTGTCCGTCGTGCGGAGCACGCATGAATCTGGAAGCCCGGTTTTGCCCGGCCTGCGGGACTGCAGCCAACGGTTCCGGCACGCTAGGCCCGCCCCACCCAAAACGCCTGCCCAAAAAATGGATCATCGCCGGACTGGTGCTTGGCGTCTGCCTTGTGATCATGGCGGTTGATTTCAAATTATTCCTCCGGCTGGTTGCTATCGGCGGGACCGTGCTTTTCATGCTTTCCATCGTCGTGATGCTGCTGACTTTCAAAAAAGCCAAGTCCCTCTCGCCGAAGCCGCTGGTCATTTCGATCCTCATGAGCTTGGTGTCTTTATGGGTTTACTCGCTCTTTCTTCATGTGCCTGTCAGCGGAATGGCTCAAGGCATCGGCCTGCTATCAGGTGTCTTGATCGGCATCGGATGGGCGCTGACCACTCCCGTCACCCACCACAACGGCATCGTGAAACGCGAAGGCAATGCCTGGTATCTCGCCGTCTGGGGCGTGGTCTTCGCGATCAATCAGCTGGCCGCCATCCTGACCGGCCGCCCACCGCGCATTGGCATGGTGCTCCTGCTCCTCGGTACTGGCATTGTCCTTGGCACAAGCGGCACCCTGATCGCCCTATACTATCGCGTCACATCCCCCAACGCTGATCCTTTGAAGGTGATGAAATAGATCGGTCGAAACCATGCAGCAGGCAACATCTAGCAAATCGTTAGAACGATTGAAATGCCGGCCCTTATGCCATTGGGTGGTGGCTCTTGCCGTCCTCGCCGCTTGCGCCCCTCGCGCCGCAGCCGATGATGTCCTGCTCCTACTGCCCAAAAATTTCGATGTGGTTGCAGAGCGCGGGTGGACACGAACCAAGTCCAAAGGATATGAGGAGATTGATTTTACAGAAGAAAACAAAACCATTTTCCATTTTCGCGGCAACAAGGTCACCGCAGGCGTAGTCAGTACGACCCGCCACCCAGTGGGAGATGGCGGCGTGGTGATCTCGAAGCTCGACACAAAATTCGAGGCGACCTATGATAAAGGGCATGTGTCCGGAACCTGTGAGTATCACTCAAGTCACCGGGACGAGGGATTCAAGGACCGTAACGACGCGGAAATTCTGAGGGAGTCCTACAAGGGCACTTTAACCGGAGAAGCCAACACCGAGGGGATTCTGAAAATAACAGTCCAGATCACTGAAAATACCGCTCTGCTCAGGGAATTCACGGACCAGCCCATTGGAACCGGCAAGAATCGCAGCACCAAGCGCATATTCAGCGGCGGATGGAAAAAACGCGATCAGGGAGCCGACCTTGATTCCTTTGGCTTCGAGTTCAAACTTCCCGTGGGAGAACTCCAGTCATCACAGAAGTTTAGCAAGGATGGCCAAACTTCCAGCGATGCGCAGAGCGGCGACCTAACAGATGCCGATCCGGCACTGGATTCTAACGAAACACAAGATCCCTCCGACAACCCCGAAGAAAGCACGGCGGACCCCGCCACGCCCGCCACCCCCGCCGCGCTTGCCGGCGCGGTGGCGGCGACCGGTCTCATCGCGGGCCTCGCATCGTGGCTCTTGATGCAGAGCATGGGGCTGAGTCTATCCGATTTCAAAGACGCCCTCGCGCTCGTCACAGGCACCGGCGCGCCAGGCATTGATCCGCCCGCTCCCGAACCACCGCCCGCCACCGAGGCACCGCCCGCGGAGTCGCGGCCCAACGACGGCGATGTCAATGAGAACGGCGAGGTCTGGAGCGAGAACAGCGGCTGGGTCAACCGCGACC
>CAIYYV010000424.1 GCA_903930425.1 Akkermansiaceae bacterium
AAGAAAGAGCAAGAGAACCACTGATAAACGCGGATACGCACCGATGTCAAAAAAGTTGCATGGATCTAAAAAACCACCTCGCAGATGCGAGCCCACTCAAATGCATATCATCCGTGTTCATCGGTGTTCATCCGTGGTTCTCTTTTCCTATATTTGATGAAATTGTCATACTAACAAAACAATAAAACCATGAACACAGGCATACTCACAGCAGACATCCATCAGATCGCCTCATTGATCGCCACCTTGAAAATCAATCCAAACGCATTGTCACCATTTTATGACATCGAACTTTCAGGTGCTCCAGCCACACAACCGTTAGACAAGCACTTCACCGAACTCGTCAGTGTGGTTTGCAATCCAACGGCATCCATCCTGCTGAAATCCCTGTCCGCCGGAGGGGCGGGCATCGCACGCATCTACACCGGCAACGACGGCCAACTCATTGTCAAACACCAGTCCGACGCATCCGGAACCCATTGCTTCCAACAGATCGAGGAACAGGAAATCGTGGCAGACACCGCGTCCCTACTCGCCCTCGACATGTCCGTGTCTCCCCTCGGAATCGCCGCCGACATCTGCATGGAATCATTCTGCGCTCTGCTGGGCTTGGTCGACTGCTGGAGGGAGCGGGCCCTCCTGTCGCTCATGGATCGCAGGCCGAAAACCCGCGAGCCGTATCCGCTGGAAGCCGTTTACGCCGCCTACCGCCGCAGCATCAACAGCGCCGACCTGCGCTGGTTGACCGCGATCGTTAGAGACTTGTATCCCGCCCACATCGACCTCACTCCGGAAGCTTTTTACAGGGGTGCCAAATCTATCGGATCAGGGTTGGTGGAACTTCACGGCAACGCGCTCAGCGTGAGCCTGCATGGAGAGGAATTCTGCGCCTCCATGAGCGCGCCACTCTCCGCGCTCCGCATCACGGCCAGCCGCATGGAAAACGGCACGGTGATCGAGAACTCGCTGATCGGCCTGCGTGGCATGGCGCTTTTCTTCACCGTGAGGACTCCCGAGAATGACGACGGCAATGTCCAAATGAAGGAGTCCTCACTGCCCGTTCTGGAACTTGAAATCCATGGAATGCTCACCCGTGCCATGCGCCGCAACCGCGACTCACACGCCTCTCAACCGCCTGCTACCAAAATCACCGCTCCCAGCAATTCCCCTCAAAAAACCTTGCGGAAATTCTGTTCGAAATGCGGAAAACCGATGGAGCCCGCTATGCGCTTCTGCCCGGCATGCGGGACAAGCGCATGACGTCACTCACTTTTGGATCTCGGTGAACTTGAAGGTTGAGATCAGGTGGTTGATCACAAAATAGTATTTCCTGAACAGGGGTTTTGGAGCGGTGTATCCGATCAGGTAATAATACGGCGGACGTTCAATGATGGCCTGAAACTGCCGGAATTTTTCGCCGCCCTTCGCGTCATAACTCGCCGCCATGTAAAGCGCGGGTTTGCCTTTCATGTTGCCTTGGTCGATCTTGTCCAGCACGAACCCGTCCATGCACTGCCATTGGGCTCGAATCTCGTTAGACTTACTCTTGACCGTGCTGCCAGCCGTGCGGGTGATCATTTGAAACGTGACCGTGGTGTCATATTCCTCAGTCCCTTTCGCACCGCAATAAAGTTGTGTGTTGTCCTTCACCTGCGATTCCCAATGCGCCGGCAATTCGGCAATAAACCCGAATTTCGGGTTTTCATAACGGGCATATTTGAGTTCCGGCGGCCCGGCTACCGCCTCTGCGGTAGATTCCGGATTCCAATCCTTCATTGGAGACGCGCCTGCAGCATCCGCCTCGACCTGTTGGGTTTCCACCACGGGATCGGCCGCCTCGGGTGGCGCGACTGTGGGAATTTTCTTCGCGGGTGGAGCGGGCGTTGGACGATCTGCCTTGGCTGCCGGAGTGGCCGCGATGGCGGGTGGGGCCGATCTTTTGGGGGTGGCCCCCGTTTGGTCTCCGGGCGATTTCAGGATGGCAAGGACCACGCAAACACCGACCACCCCGAGCACGATGAGCATGGCCGGCACGTATCTCCTGCTCCGCGCAAGCAGCCCGCTTGAGTCCCTACCTAACAACCGTGCCCCACAACCGACACAAAACTCCGCCTCGGCCATCAACCCCGCCCCGCAAGCGGGACACGCGCGCTTGACCGCAGTCGTTTGCACGCAGGGCGCGCCACAGCCGACACAAAACGCCGCCTCAGGCTTCAACTCGGCCCCGCATGCCACACACTTGTCAGCCCGGGCAGGACGCGTCCCGGCAATGGCCCCCAACGCCTCCTTGATGTCTTGCGAAGTGAGCAACTCTTTCTCCGCATTGAAAATACCCGGTATCAAAAATTCCGCAGGCATATCCTTCGCACTCGTGTAAACACTCTTCTTCACGCCAAACCGGATAATCCCCAATTTTCTAAGAATATCGATCACGCTCATGATTCCTCCTTTTTGATACTTAACCATGCATCTTCACAATCCCCCACCACCGCGTCAAACCATTTGTCGAAAAGCTTTTTACTTGGCAGGCCATTCCACCGCCGTTAATAACACATAAGTGAGCGAAAAACGCAGGGAACCCCCTTTTCCTTCACCGGCAGTCACCCTAGAAAATTTCCCATCCCCCCTTCAGTGAAAACTCCTTTCCAGCCATGAAATCGTGCCTCGCGCTCCTCTTTTGTATGCTGACCGCCATCCTCGTGCTCGGCGGCAGCGGCCTGCTCTGGTATCTCAGTGAAACCGCCGAGTTCTCGCGCGTGCCCAACCCGTCCGCCGCCCTGTCCAAGACGCCACCCAAGGTGAGTCCGGCGCGCCCGCTGTTAATCCGTTAGGCAGTCCTTCTTCTTCTCAGCAAAACCGTTCCCCCTAACAACAACAGCACCGTGCCGCCCGGCTCTGGAATCACGGTGCCCAACCCGATAAAGATCGCGTCTCCAGTGCCAGCGTTATAGCCCTCAGGCACTGAGAAGCGGAGCCTGCTGTTGGCACCGCCAATCGGCCCCACCTCGAAGAACGCAAACTCCGACTCACCGTTGGCCTCTGTGCCTGCGGAAAGGATTTGCGTGAGGGGATCCCACAAGGCGCTTTGATCGAGAATCGTTGTCGTTGAACCGTTAGACCACGCATTCATCGAGCGCAAAGTCACTTCCGATTGTCCGCTGTCTGAAACAGCCTCAAGGACGATCCCTTGGGTGGCGGAAGTGCTGTCTCTTCGCAGACCGCCGACTACCACGACGAGTGCTTGGTGGGATGGAACACCAATATCTAACAAGTAATTGCATAATCCCAAAGCTGGCGCAACTTGCACCTTCAATGCGCTGATGGTGGAGTCTTCGCTGAGGCTGTCCAACACGACTGGTTGGCTGATCCAATTGCTCGCTGCAAAAATTTGGGCGCTTGGTTTTGCGGCCACGCCGCTAATGGCCATTAGGCTGCCGCTGGCCGCGACCGCATTGGCATCATTCAGCAAACTGAAGGCCGCTGCGGTGCCGCCAGTTTGCATGACCAGCCAATCCACCGTGATGGTGGCGGCATGGCTTGGGCCGCCGATTGCCAAGCACAGGATGGCGGCAAGAGTGCGCATAGATGGTTTCATTACAATTTGGGTGGGGTTATTTTCGGGTGGCCTCAATCCGGTAAAACTTTCTTGCGGGAACTCCAGAGGGATATAGCTCAAAGAGATCAAAGTCAACCGCCTCTGTTTCCTTGCGTCCGTCATCATCTCCGGCCTGGTCGGCAAATGCGGACCAGTCCAACCGGCTTGCCCTTTGCCACGGGCCGCTCAAATTCTCACTGCTGGCAATATCAAAATCCATGTAAGCATCGGACCCAACGCGCCGGTGCATGCTCAGACGCACGTAACCAAACGGATCCTCAAAGCTGATATTGATCTTGATCGGCACGGTGTCGGCGGATGAGGGATCAGTCAGGAAGGCCATTTCATGGGCATTACTGCGCCCGTCTCCGTCGGGATCGGCATCGAGGTTCATGCGCGAGAAATCATAATCAGGTGGCAGGTCGCCAAAGGCATCCTTGGCCCATTGCCAGTAAAGTTCATCTTTTTCCACCTTGATACGCAGGGTGGCGTAGGTGGTCGCACCATTGGCCATGGCGGTCACGGGGATCTGATAGGAGGTCGTATCAGCACCGCTGGTGTTCCATGAGAGCGAGCCGCTGCCGTCGCCTTTGTCGTCGAACACCGCTCCCGCTGCGGATGACGTGTTTGCCGTGAGCGAGATCGCATCACCGTCTGGATCAGACGCGGAAACAGTCAGCGAGTAGGTTTTTCCCTTCAACCAAAGCACCACGGGCACCTGGGTGAAAACAGGAGCTTGATCCGGGGGATTGAGCACGGTGACACTGAAACTCATGTTGCTGCTGCGTTGAGGACTGCCGTTGTCGGTGGCCGTCACGGTGAACAGATGATTATGACTTGCCTGTGACCCGTCAGGTGCCCAGCGAATCACTCCGCTATTGGAATCAATCGTGGCACCCTCCGGAAATTCTGATAGAGAATACGAGAGTGACTGTATGGGCGAGTCGCCGTCCGTGGCGTCGGCATCCACGATGAGCACGCCATTGGACGCGAGGGTTTGCGGATTCACCTGGGTGAGAATTGGCGAGCTGTTCACATCATTGACAGTGATGGTGAAATCCTTGGTGTCCTCGGCCACGGGGAAACCGGAATCCGTCGCCACGACGGTAACGTGAGCCACCGTGCCGCCATCCGTCTCACCGGTATTCCAACGGATGATCCCCGTGACGGAATCTATCACCACGCCTGCGCGGTCGCTCTCGATGGAAAAACGAATGGACGATGACGGGCCATCCGGGTCGATGGCCACTGTTTGCAAAGTGAACTCGTCACCCTCGTTGACGGTGGAGTCCTCGATAACTTCAATGACGGGTGCCGCGTTTTCCACGGTCACTTGAGTGGAGCCTTCCGCTACGGCCGGCTTGATTTCAGAATTGCCGGCGCTGTCGGTGGCGATGCTATAAAATCGATAGTTGTTGCCAACGCTGCCCACAAATAAGGCGCCGAGCTCGGCAGTATGCTGCTGCCACAGGGAGAATTCCCCGTCGTTCACGGAAACATACACATCATAATAGGAGACTGCCTGATTGTCGGTTCCGCTCCAGATGACCGGGATGTTGATGGAGCTGGAGGACGGGAGATCCGCCACCACGCTGTTCGGCGGGATGATGTCGCTGGGTGCCACCGGTGCATAGACCAATGTATATGTCCCCGGGCTGTCGTTATCGACGAGATGCAGGATTTCTTCGTACACCGGCCGCCGCCCGCCGCCCGTAAATGTGCGATCGGATTGCCAGACGTTGAAGTCCATCGGTAGCACCCGCCCGTCACCGCGGGTCACCGATACGAGGTGGTAACCCGCATTGGCTGGATCCGGCAGGCGAATATACGACCATCCGCTGAAAGCGCCGGTATCCAATGTGATAGTAAGAGCGTCGGCCGATGGGGTGCCGCTGAAGGTGCCAGCTTGCCTGAGCGTGACGAGCGCGGTGCCGCCATTGCTGAAATGCAGGGTGTCCGGGTAATCCGACACATCGTTCACATCATTGGTGAGAAAATCAGGCGCACCATCATCCAACGCTCCCTGTGCCTGAACTATGCGGATCATCTCATGGATTTCCACATTCTCTAACAATGAAATCCGGCTATCCCCGAGACTGGTAATATGCTCAAACGTGGCCTGATAGTCCGTGAATAATCCCTGCAAGGTGCTAGTCATCGACCAAGTGGCTATTTTCCTCTCTCCGGGCAGAACCGTGCCGAAATCCGCAGTCAGCGAGGGACTCATCGGCGTGCCATTCACTTCCGTTCCGATGATCTTGAACGCGATGAGCAAGCCTTTTTCATTGTCAACGATTTGCGGCTGGCCCGAGATGATGCGCAAATTCTTGGCGTCGCCATGGCCGTTGTTTTCGACCATCACCGCCAGCTTATACGGGATGGATGGCTCGATGGCATCTGTGTGCGGATCATCACCTAACACATCCCGCTGATGGAAGTATTTCAACGCGAGTGAGGCATCTGGCCTCACGGTAATCGGAACATTCTCGACAGGGATGTTGAATTGCGTGCCGTTTTGCGTGTAATGAATGATTCCGCCCACCGTGTAGCGTCTGATGTCCTCCTGCGCCGCGGTATCACGAGGAATGAGCGTCCACTGGACACTGCCTGTGAGGGATTCGGGGATTTCCCCGGTGCCATCGATGGCGGCCAACCCGGTGAGCTGGGTGACCTGCGTGTTGAACAAATCCTCCGACGGCTGGCCCATCTCGTCACGGATTTCCATATCAAACCCGACTTGCGTGAGGTCGCCGCCAGTGCCTGAATTCTCCAATTCCAAAGTGGCGCGGAATGCGATGCGGGTCATCACCACGTCCTGGCTGAGCTTGATTTTGATGGTGGCGCAGGTTCCTCCCTGATTGCCCTGCAGGGAATTGCGGAGATTGGTGGATTCCGATAGGAATTCATCGAATGGCTCGACGAATCCTTTTGCGCGGCTTGTGTCGTATGCGGCGACGATCTCAGCAGCGATCAAGCGCATCGCGGTAAAATCGATGAAGTCGGTGCTTTCGCCAGCGGGCACATCGGCGATTTCCATGATGTGGCGTGCTTGATAGTCTTGTGTGCGGTTCCATCGGGCGATCGCCCGTTGCACGAGAGCGGATTCGATGCCGGCATCTAGTGATAATGCCTCGATCGCGATGGACTCATCCTCGGTGATCATCATGTCGCCTGGGCTTCCGACGCGCATAGCTGCCGCGAATTCCTCCATCGCCCGGCTTCCCTTTGCGGTGCTTTGTGCCAGCACTAACTCCTTGCACCCATAATATAATTCATACATGCGAAGCACCGGTTCGCAGCGAGACCACGCCTCGCCCGTCGCGGGTGCGTATGCGCGGAAGTCCGCATCCAAAACAAAGCCCTCATCGCCAAGCGCCAATGCCTTCCTCGCGTCTGCCTTCGAGGTCACCTTTATGCCGGGCCCGCCGCTCTTCGGGTCACGGTAGCATTTCACGAAATACCAAATGCAAGCGCCCGCATTGATCACCTTGTTTATGGGTAGCCCAGTGGTAAGACAGTCAGCACTCATGAATGACTTGTCGATTATCCATGCCCACACTGCATCCGGGTTCGACTGATCTAACGGGGACGCAGTTAATGCCTGTGCAATTGAGTAGTAGCATCCGTATGCCGTGAAGCCAATGTAACAATCGACTGTGGCTCTAGCGAGGCAAACGGGCAGGCAAGGATCGATGGCCTTGAAGCTCACTGTGTTGCTAGAAGTTCTTCCCCTGTTTGCATCCTGACCGGCGCGGCTTCCCCCGCCGGAAAACCCTCCATCGCCATTGCTGCCGCTACCGGTGCCGAGCGAGAATCTAAAATCGATGAATTCACTGAGTTGCTCGATATATTCCGGGCTGGTGACCGGGCTGATGTCAGGTCCCCCGCCGCAGTCACCGATCACGCTGGTCACCGCAATCACGGCCGCTTTTTCAATCATCCATTCGCCGCAGGGATAATTGTAATCCAAGGCACCGGCGGCACTGCAGGGGATGGAAGGCGCGGCGGCGGAAAGCGAAGGCGTTGCGGCGAGTGATCGCATGGCAGATGAAGCGCGCTGGGCACTGGCCTCCGTGACAATCTCCCCATTGTCGCCGAAGACGCCGATGCGCCGGACCGTGACCGGCACGACCATCGAGCTCTTGGCGGCAAGCGAGCCAATGCTGGCAACCAAGGGCGTGAAGGAATAAAATGGATGCTCCGAGAAACGGAAGTTGCAGTTTTGTGCGGCGATGAATCCATGGTTTTCCAGGGTGATATTGACGGTCATGCTCTGCCCTAACAATACCAGATCGGCCACATCAATAGTCGATGGCGACGCGGTCACCACGGGTGCGGGCACATTGGTTTCAAACTTGGTTTCGAGCGTCACCCGATAGACATCCGCGATGGTGGCCTCTTCGACTTTCCACGAGTATTTCACCAGGTGTTTAGAAATGAAAACCTGCTCGGTGTTGGTTTTTCCGGAGTTGACATAATAGTTTCCCGAGAAGCTGTCGTGATCGGTGGAGGACACATCAATGTTATACCATCCCTCGGCCAGATCGGTGAAGGTGGCCACACCGTTGGCACCGGTCGTGATGCTGGCCACTTGGGCGGAGGTGACGGCATCCCTGACAACGACCTGCGCGCCGGCCAACTTTGGCGCGGCGGCCGTGAAGAAGGTCAATTCATCCACCACGCCCAACGCCAGATCTCCCTTGAGGCTTGAAACCACGCGGAATTGATAGCCGAGTGATCTTCCCCCGCCGTTTGCGGGATTGATCGCAATGCTTCCCGTATACAATGTGAGCGGCACGCTCGCGTCAGGAACTAACAAAAGCGACACATCTGCGGACCCCCCCGGCGGAATGCTCGGCAGAGGACTTGCACAGGCCAAGGACATCCATGAAAGGAGCGGCAACAGCACCTGCACGGGACCCGTTTCATAGCCGCCATGATTCGTGATGGTGAAACTCACGGATTTCGAACCGCCGCGCAACGCGGAATCATCCAAACTGTCCACGCTGAATGCAAGCGACGGAGTGAGATAACTGACATTGACATACACAAGGACCTTGATGGTCACGCCCTCGGTGGTGGTCACCGTGAGCGGAAACGACCCGCTTCCTGAAAATCCGGAGTTTGCGGCCACGGTGATGGGCACCTGCATGCTCGCTCCACTCGCCAATGTGGTGGTGGGAAGGTTGGGCGTGATGACCAGTCCGGCGGGCACCCCACCCAGTGTCATCGCGAGGCCATTGAGATCACGGTCGTTAGGATTTCGCAAGGTGGCCTGCACGATCACCGATTCTGTTTCAAACATGTTGACTGCCGGTGGCGCTTCCACGCCCAGAGTTAGAATCTCAAAACTATCCTGTGCTGTGGAGGCCGGTGTGCCGGGATGAGCGGCACCAATCGTGTATATGCCGCCCTCATTGGGAAGTGGCATCCATGTGGTGCTGAATTGCCCCGCCGCATTGGTGATCGCTGAAATCATGCGGTTTGAGTCATTCAGCTTGATAGAAATGTTGACCATCGAAAAAGCAGCCGGGCTGCTGTCCTCTCGGGTCGCGCTGCCGGTGAACACGATGGGCGTGTTAGTCGGGAAAATCTCGGCTGCCGCCTGCACGGTGGCACTGTAGGCCGCGCGCACCTCAATCGGCTGCAACAAGACACTCGTGTTGTTGGCCTCATTCAGTTCAGGAACCATGCGGCCAGGATCCAGCATAACTATCAGATAGTATGTGCCGATAGTGCGGGGCATCAAAATGCTCGCGTTTCGGTCATAGTGGTCCCCCGCAACCACTTCTCCTGTCCACTCAAGCTGCCTGACCAATATGTCATCCGAACTCAACGACATGTCCTTTGAAAGAATGATGTTCTCAAAAAATGGGCCATTGGCAGGCGCGGTGCCGTGGTTGCTGACCCGATAGCTCACCGTGATGGTGGATTCCGTGAGGGCGGCGGACGGGGCACCCAGATCGCTGGCAATCAATTCGGCCTTGACTTCATCTGTCAGAGTCAGCTGGGACAATCCGTCGGAGAAGCCGGTGGCGGTGGTGCGCAGGATCACATTTCGGGTGCCATTGACCGCAGCATTGTGGTTGGCTGCAATGATGATGGGGATCTGGCTCGCGCCGGCGGGGATGGTCACGGTGGCAGGAATGGTTAACTGCTCGTCCGTCACTTGTGATAGAGTAATCAATAACGGTTCCGTGTTGGAGGTTCCGCCCCGGCTGACGGTGGCATTGACCGACGCGCCCTCGGCAATAAAGGAGTTGGAAATATCCAATGTGAGCATGGGCCCATCATCATCGCGCACTTCCAGTTCCACCTCGGGGGATTGGGCCACGCTGGTGTCGCCAACCATGACGGTTCCATATAGTTGGATCATCTGGTTGCCGTCAATCACGGAGTTGTTAAGGATTGTGATAGAGAATGAGACGTCGGATTGATTGGCTGGAATATCGACAAACTCGGGAGTGGACACCTTTTCAGGGTTGCTGTTGTGCAGGGTGACTCGCACGTTTCTATCAGAGAGCGGGGATCTGCGGAACACACCCACCACTGTTCCTTGTGTTTCGGACACGGAACTTGTGTCAATCATGAGATTCAGTGCCGGGTAATCGTCATCACCCAGAAAGATCTCCGCTTCGGCACTGCGATGTTCGACCGCTGCGGCAGTGACGATCACGTTGCTGAGTAACTCGATTTCCGTGTCCTGTCTGGCGGCGAGATTGAAGGTGGCGCTGGTGTCGCCCGCACGAATGAGGACCGGACTGACCGGCATCATCTGGCTGCCCTTGTTGGTGGAGATCTGCACCGTTAGATCCTGGGTTTCCGCTAGCGGGATTTCCACCGTGCCGATGATTGAAACGTCCTCGGTGACGGTATTGCCATCGAATGTGAGAGCAAGCTGCGGAAACTCGCGGGAGAAATTGACCGTGACGGCATTGGAATCCGAACTCAACCCGGCACGGTTTTCAGCCACCGCCTTGAACACGCTCGGGCCGGCAGGCAGGGCCGCCGAGTAGCTCAAGGTGCCGTCATCCGCAGTGTAGGCCGTGACAAGCAACTGATCATCTCGGTAGAGGTGAATGCTGACCTCCGGTTGGGCGGTGATATTCAGGAGGGTGACGGGTTCCTTCACGGTGAGACCACTCGCAGGGAAAATGATCACCGGAGCGGCAGGAAGCGCGAGTGCCACGTCGATTGCACGGCTCATCTCAGACCACACGCCTTCGGAATCATAAACGCGCGCCGTAACGATGTAAGCGCCATCGGCAACGGTGGAGATGTCCCATGTGGCCGACAGGCCGCTCTCTGGGGTTGAGTCCTGGCCGACGAGCCAATTGGCGGATGATCCACTATGTTTGTAGTAGAACTCCGCGGAAGCAATGTCATGGTTGTCGGTGGCCTCCACGGAGAATGTGCCCTTGTCGGTGAATGTGGCGGCGTTGTCGATCGGCGAATCGTTCCAGGAAAAGCGGGTGATGATCGGGGCGGCGGCGACATCCAGGGTTGTGTCCGACACGGAGCTGTTATTTTCGAGGTTCCGCTCAATGATCTGATGATCGTTGTTGGCGCTGGCAATCAGATAGAAATTCCCGATGAGATCGACAGCCGTGCTCACCGTTTGAGTGTGAGTGACGGATTTCCCGGGCAGAATAGTTCCGGTGAAAAAATAGTTGCCAAGCAGAATATCGCCGCCGATCTGGCTGTCGGCGGACAGCACGATTTGATCCGACCACGGGCCGCTCGCCGTGGCGTGACCTTCATTGGTCACTGTCCATGAAACTTGGAATTCCCGGCCGGAGAACGTGCTGTTAGGAAATGTCATGCTGCTGACAACCAAATCCGGTTTGGGCGGATTCACTGTGAGTAGAAAAGTTTCGCTTGTGGTGGCGCTGCCATCGCTCACGGTGACCGTGATGGTAGCCTCGCCGTATTCGTCGGCGGCGGGCGTCACGGTCACAGTGCGGTTTGCGCCGCTGCCGCCGAATACAATGTTAGAAATGGGGACCAGCGTTGTGTTGGACGATTGCGGGGCGAGCACCAACTCGCTCGCCGCAGTTTCGACATCGCCGATGGTGAATCCCCTAGCGGGCGTCGATGTGTCCTCGTCGATCGTGATGTCCGCGAGTTCGCTGAGGGTTGGCAGATCGTTCACAGAATTCACCGTGAGCAAAAAGGTTTCGCTTGTGGTGGCGCTGCCGTCGCTCACCGTCACGGTGATCGTGGTCGAGCCGTATTGGTTGGCGGCGGGCGTCACGGTCACTGTGCGGTTGGCACCGCTGCCGCCAAAGACGATGTGAGAAACCGGGACGAGCGCCGTATCGCACGATTGGGCTGTTAGAATCAGTGCGCTCGCCGCGGATTCCACATCGCCGATGGTGCATGCCAGAGCGGGCGTCGCGGTGTCCTCATCGATCGTGGTGGCCGCCAACTCGCTGATTGTCGGCAGGTCGTTCACTGAATTCACCTTGAGCAGAAAACTTTCGCTGGTCGTGTCGGTGCCATCGCTCACCGTCACGGTGATGGTGGCCTCGCCGTATCCGTTAGCGACGGGAGTCACGGTCACCGTGCGGTTTGCGCCGCTGCCGCCGAAGATAATGCTAGAAACCGGGGCGAGCGTGGTGTCTGACGATTGCGCGGTGAGCACCAGGTCGCCTGCTGCGGTTTCCACATCGCCGATGGTCATTGGCAAGGCGGACGTCGCGGTGTCCTCGTCGATCGTGATGTCCGCGAGCTCGCAGAGGGTTGGTAGGTCGTTCACGGAATTCACCGTGAGAAGAAAACTTCCGCTGGTGGTATCGGTGCCGTCGCTCACGGTCACCGTGATGGTGGCCTCGCCGTATTGGTTGGCGGCGGGCGTCACGTTTACCGTGCGGCTCGCCCCGCTGCCGCCGAAGACGATGTGAGAAACCGGGACGAGCGTGGTGTCGGACGATTGGGCTGATAGAATCAGCGCACTCGCCGGCGTTTCCACGTCGCCGATGCTAATGGAAATGGCGGGCGTCGGCGTGTCTTCATCGATCGTTGTGTTTGCGAGTTCGCTGATTGTCGGAAGATCGTTCACTGAATTCACCTTGAGCAGAAAACTTTCGCTGGTGGTGTCTGTGCCGTCGCTGACCGTCATAGTGATGGTGGACGATCCGTATCCGTTAGCGACGGGAGTCACGGTCACTGTGCGGTTTGCTCCGCTGCCGCCGAAGATGATGTTAGAAACAGGGACGAGCATGGTGTTCGACGATTGTGCGGTGAGCACCAAGTCGTCTGCTGCGGTTTCCACATCGCCGATGATCATTGGCAAGGCGGACGTCGCGGTGTCCTCGTTGATCGTGATGTCCGCGAGCTCGCTGAGGGTCGGCAGGTCGTTCACGGAATTTACCGTGAGAAGAAAACTTTCGCTGGTGGTATCGGTGCCGTCGCTCACGGTCACCGTGATGGTGGTGCTGCCGTATTGGTTAGCGACCAGCGGCACGGTCACTGTGCGGTTCGCGCCGCTGCCGCCGAAGATGATGTTAGAAACAGGGACGAGCATGGTGTTGGACGATTGTGCGGTGAGCACCAAGTCGTCTGCTGCGGTTTCTACGTCGCCAATGGTCATGGGCAAGGCGGACGTCGATGTGTCCTCATCGATCGTGGTGTTCGCCAACTCGCTGATTGTCGGCAGGTCGTTCACGGAATTCACCGTGAGAAAAAAAGTTTCGCTGGTGGTGTCGGTGCCATCGCTCACGGTCACCGTGATGGTGGTGCTGCCGTATTGGTTAGCGACCGGCGTCACGGTCACTGTTCGGTTCGCGCCGCTGCCACCGAAGATGATGTTAGAAACAGGGACCAGAGCGGTGTTGGACGATTCCGCGGTGAGAACCAGCGCGCTCGCTGCGGTTTCGCCATCGCCGATGGTAACGGGAAGAACGGCTGTTGGCGTGTCCTCGTCGATCGTGATGTCCGCGAGCTCACCAGTCGTCGGAGGGGTGTTAGGGTGTGCCTTGTATGTCACGATCACTGTATTGGCAACGGCATTAAAATTACTCCCATTCGATGTTCCGCCAATGATGATGAGTTCTCCATCTGTCAGAATATTCACAGATGATGCGGAAACATAATAGCCCGGGTTGTTGACTGTGACTGACTGACTCGTGACATTGCCATCGGCCAGATTGATGGCATATAAAGTTAGCACGAGGCGGTTCAGGGCGTCCGGGTATTGATACGTCAGCATGTAGGCTCTGTTATGTTCCACATCCTGCACCGGTTGATACGCTCCGATGGTGTTTGAGAGGATGATGGAAGCACTCATAGACAATTTGGAAATCGCCAGGGTGCTGGGATCAAACACAGCCAATGCATATTCAT
This sequence comes from Akkermansiaceae bacterium, assembly GCA_903930425.1. Classification (GTDB taxonomy): domain Bacteria; phylum Verrucomicrobiota; class Verrucomicrobiia; order Verrucomicrobiales; family Akkermansiaceae; genus Luteolibacter. The sequence goes on from CAIYYV010000424.1 coordinate 13,940, forward strand.
TATTGGCACCTGATGCCCGGTATGCGGAAAATAGATAGCGGCCATCTTGCATCTTCATGGCTCCAACGGAAGTGCTGTCATAAGTGATTTTCCAGCCAGTTTCACCTGGGAACAACTCCGTTCTGACTTTGGTGAATGCATTGCTGACAGAATCATATATTTCCGGGGTAGGTTCGATAGAAGCGCCCGTGTATCCCATCCCCCCGACCACGATTGCCCGACCGTCGCTTGCCGGAAACACCCGTGGACCCGAGCGCGGTTGCGTCAGCGGTCCTGTTACCGTGAACTCACCGGTGCTCGGATTGAAAAGCTCGGCGTAAGTGCTGGCATCTGAAACATACCAGGCCCCAACGACTAACACCTTGCCAGTCGACAAGCAGGCCGCGCCCGCATTGGCATGAATCCTGAGCGTGCTCCCACTGGCTGTGTAACTGTTACTGGACGGATCATAAATCTCCGTGGTTTTGTATGTGGGAACTCCAGCCCCGGAACTGCCGCCCCCGATCAGGAAACGACCATCCAGCATTTTTGCAAAAAACCCGCCATCATGTGAGTAAACCGTGGTGGATTGAGTAAAGGAACCGGCACCCGGCAGCAGGTTTTCACTTGTCGTCAACGCGGTCCAACCTGGAGGGCCGTGCCCGCCAAACACGACCAGTTTACCATCAGGCATCACCTCGGCGTTGGCACCCATCCGTCCGCCCACCATCATGGGCCCGGGGGCGACCTGCATGGCAAAGTAGGCCTCAGGCGTGTAGGTGACCGTGCGGGAGACGATGTTGGAGTGATTGTCCGCCGAATCCTCGGCATACATTTGGATGGTATTGAGACCGGTGGCCAATGTGACTGTGCCGGACCACGAGGTGGTGCCGTCGGCCGCCGCCCATGGCGCTTCGCCAACTCGCAGATACACGGCGGTCACACCGATGTTATCAGACGCCGTGCCGCGTACGCTCAGACTGGAGCTATCCACTGTCGCCCCATTGCTGACTGGATAAGTGATTGCGACGTCAGGGAAAGTGATGTCCGGGTTCAGCGTCACGAAAGTGGCATCGTCGCCAAGTGAAGTTCCAAGGCTGTTAGTGGCGGTGAGGCGGTAGTGATAGGTCTTTCCCTGTTGCAATTCACCAAGGGTCGCGCTGACGTTTTGAACTAACAGACCATTACTCGGTTCAAGCGTCACATAGGCCCACATGCCATACTCTGTTGTTGTCCCGTATTCAAACCGTGCGGTGGAGGAAAATCCATTCGGGTTCACCGTGCCATACAAAGTGGCCGTGCTGGAGGTGATCGCACCGGAACCCCCGGTGGTGGCGACTGGCGGCATGCCGATGCCGGTTCCGTTGAGAGATATATCAAACGGGTTTTCATCAGCATCATTGCTAACAATGCGGATGGCTGCCGATCGGGTGCCGTTTGCCGATGGCGAAAAAGTCACCGAGAAAGTAGTGCTCCCATTCGCCAAAACGGATGTGGAACCGAGATCGCTGACAATAAAATCCTCGGCATGGGTGCCGGTTTTGGTGATCGGGTTTGTCAGGGTGAGCGTGGCCGTGCCGAGGTTTTTCACCGTGAAGGTGATAGGACTCGAGGGACTGCCGATGTTGACGCTTCCGAAGCCGATGTTCGCGCTGCCACCAATCAGATTGGTGCCCGCCGGTTGTTGTTCAACGGCGATTTCGGGCACGGCTGCCACCGTGGTAAAGGACGCATCACTTCCTGTGCCTGCGCCATAGCTGTTAGATGCAGTGAGACGGTAGTGGTAATGCGTGCCGGATGGCAAGCCGATGAGTGTTGCGCTCACGGGCAGTGCGGACGGACCATTGTTGGGCGAAAGCGTCACAGTGGCTGTGCTGCCGTAGGCATTCGTGGGCCCGTATTCAAACTGTGCCGTCGATGCCGACCCGTTGGGATTCACCGTGCCTTGAAGGGTCGCTGCCGCAGTGGTGATTCCGCTCGTGATGCCAGTGGTGACCGCCGGTGCTGCCAGCATCACAACCGAGCGCCCGCCAAAGGTGCTGCCCCAACCCGTGGCTGTCGGCAAACGATAGACGGTCGCCGAGTTCGCACCCGTGAAAACGTCCCCGCCAAGACTGGGTGGGTTGCCTAAAAAATAAACCCCCGTCATACTGCTGCAGTAATAAAACGCGGAACTATTGATGGCAGTGACCGTGGCGGGGATTATGACACTGGTCAGTGTTTTTTGTTGAAACGCTGCCCACCCAATGCTTGTGACGGTCCAACTATCGAGTGTGCTGGGAATGACCACCGCGCATGCGCCCGGACCCGTGTATCCAGTGATGTTGGCAGTGCCCATTTGACCACTCATCGGATCGGCAGGCGGGGTAATTGAAAAATCAAACCCGCCTGATGACTGCTGCGCGATTGACTGGATCGATAGCCCTAACACAAACATCGCGGACAAACCGCAAATGCACGCAGTTCGAGCCAGCCAAAAACAGCGGGACCGTGACACGGGCGATGAAAGCCCTCTATTGACCTTGCGTCGGTCTGCTATTGAAGCCATCACGGAAAACCGAAGCTGATGAATGATGAGGCCAATTTCTCGGCAAATGATCGTTGACATAGGATGTATCAAAGGTTTGGCCATGTGACAAGCCCGCCGGATGCGCGCCCATCCCCATCGCCCAATTGTTTTTGCAATGACTGATGCGTCTCAAAAACCCATTCGTGCTCACACTGACGATTCGATCATCCAAAGAAGGATAATTTTTTGAGTGCTGTGAAGTCACAGGCAAATGGAGCTCGCATTTGGATGAGCATGACATGCGCCGACGACAAGCACAGCACGAAAATCGCGATTAACGTGTCATTTTTTTAACTACACTCACCGACCGAGATGTCGCCCGACTCGACCCGTTGGATCGCGCGTTCGGATTGCGTCGGGTAAGCGTTCAGCGTCTGGCCTGACTTCCGGGCGAGGATGCTGAAGGCCGCGGGTTTCAAAAACGTGAACGTCACACGTTGATCGCCGACGACAGGCACCGCTGGATCCGCTCCCAGATAGAACGCGTCGCCCTCGCCCTTCATCTTCGACTTCCATTCGGCCGGAAGTTTTGTGAGATCCGCATCGGTGAGTGTTAGCGGTTGGTCACCGCGCATCATGCCGACGATTTCTACTGGCAAATTGAATTTGCCATTGTGACAGGCGTAAATGGATTGCTGTCGATTCAATCACAAAAACCACTTGTATCCATCACAATCACACGCGCCTCGTCACGGCCATCGCGCCGGTCAACAGGCAGAGCAGAATGGCGAGCCAGGCAAAGCCGCTGTGAGCGCGTTTGAGTTTCAGGTCGATGGCCATCGGGTGGTCGCCATCCGCCTGGACGCTGCGGGAAAAATTGAGGACGGTGCCGCGTTCGGGCAGGGTGACTTCGAGACCGGCGGGCGCGGGATCGGCGGCTAGTTGTTGGGTGACGATGCGGTTGGCGATCTCCTTGAGCGCGGCGTTTTCATC
>CAIYYV010000425.1 GCA_903930425.1 Akkermansiaceae bacterium
CCTCCAGGATGGTCTTGTCCAGTGGTGGTATGGGCATAATGCCGTGGCCTTCTTCCTCCCCACGCCGATTCTCGGTATTATGTATTATTTTTTACCCAAGGCGGCCAACCGGCCGGTCTATTCCTATCGGCTCTCGATCATCCACTTTTGGTCGCTGGTCTTTATCTATATCTGGGCCGGGCCTCATCACTTGCTCAATACCGACCTGCCTCGCTGGCTCCAAATGCTTGGCATGCTTTTTTCTCTCATGCTCTGGGCTCCATCGTGGGGCGGCATGCTCAACGGCTTGCTCACGCTGCGCGGTGCATGGGATCAACTCCGAACCGATCCGGTCATCAAGTTCTTTGCCGCCGGAGTGACATTCTATGGCATGTCCACGTTTGAGGGCCCGCTGCTCGCGATCCGCTCAGTCAACGCGCTTTCCCATTACACCGATTGGACCATTGCCCATGTCCACGCCGGCACTCTCGGCTGGAATGGTCTGATGGCCGCAGGCCTGTTTTATTGGCTCGCCCCACGCCTCTGGAAAACCACGCTTTGGTCGAGAGCGCTCGCCAATATGCACTTTTGGATCGCCATGGTCGGCATCCTGCTCTATATCGCCGCGCTCTGGTGCGCGGGAATTTCTCAGGGACTCATGCTCGGGCAACTCGCAGATGGCGGCACCACCCTGAAATACGAGTTTCTAGAAACCCTCAAGGACATCCAGTTCTTCTATATCGCCCGCTCGATCGGCGGCACTCTCTATCTCACGGGCTTCATCCTTTGCGCGATCAATATCTGGAAAACCGCGCGCTCCGGCGAGGCGTATGATGAATCAGTGGAGGTCACAGTTCTGGAACCCCAAGACAAGGACGGCATGGCTTGGACGGAATCGTTGTTGAGTGATCCGCTCGCACATATCGTTCTGGCGATGGCTTTTGTCATTCTCTGGTTCTTCCTGCCGCCACACGCGGACAAGGCGGCATTGCTCGTCGCCGTCCTGCTCTGTGTCAAGGCGTACTCCGCATTCCATGCCTCCAAGGGCGCATGGGTCCATTGGCATGAACGCATCATCGAAAATTACCTACCCTTCACTGTGCTGGTTTTTGTAGCGGTCGCCATTGGCGGATCCGTGCAAATCATTCCCACTCTTGTCGTCAACCGTGGAAAAAATATCGAGGGACGCTTGCAGGAAATCTATACCCCGCTCGAACTCGCCGGCCGCGATATCTATATCTCGGAAGGTTGCTATAACTGCCACTCGCAAATGATCCGCACCCTTGTGCCCGATGTCCTCCGCTACGGCCGCGCCGGCGTCACGGATGATTACTCGCACCTCGGTGAATCCATCTTCGACCACCCGTTCCAGTGGGGCTCCAAACGCACCGGTCCCGACCTCGCCCATGAGGGCGGCCCGCTCGCAATCGACGCCTCTGGCAAACCGTCCGACACCCTGCGTATCGGCAAACGCGGAAACGACTGGCACTTCAACCATTTCCTCAACCCTCGCTCGCTTTCACCCGGTTCGAACATGCCTGCCTTCCCGTGGCTTTTTGACAAGGAAACCGATGTGACATCACTGCCAGGCAAAATTGCCGCACAGGTGAAACTCGGCGTCCCATGGCCCGCCCTCAATCGAAACGAAATCACCGACATTGCGGAATCCCAAGCCCAAAAAATCGCCGCGTCACTCGTCAATGCGAAAGTCTATCTGCCTGCTAGATCCGATCTCCAAGGCGACGCTTTCCGAAATTATCTGGCCAAATCCCAAGGGGTCGCCGTCATCGCCTACCTCCAAAAACTCGGAGCCTACCGCGAAATCCACAAGGATCCCGCGCCCGATCCTTCCGTCCTCGACCCCGACTCACATCGCAACCCGGCCAGCCAGCCATAAGTCCCTCTACCACCAACTGCCATGTTCCAACGCATCATCGTCGATGACTGGGTGCCCTGCCTTCCGGTCCTTTCATTCTGCATTTTCGCAGTCGTGTTTTTATCAGTGACCATCCGCGCACTGCGCCTCGAAAAATCCGAGTGCTCGCGCCTCGCTTCCCTGCCACTGGATCCAAAATCCGAAACGCTCAACCCTCCATGAACCAGTCACCTAAACGCGGGACTTTCGCAAAAGAAAAAGGAGAAGTGGTCCTGCGCCAACACGAATACGACGGCATCCAGGAATACGATCAGAAACTCCCTAACTGGTGGTTGTTCACTTTTTTCGCGGCGATCCTCTGGCTGGTCATCCATTGGACGCTTTACTACCACACGTCCACCCTCAAGGACGCCCACGCTCTCGTCACCGAAAAAATCCTCGCCATCCAACAGGTGAAATCCGCCGAACTCGAAAAAATGGTCGCCACACTTGACGACTCGAAGTTCGTCCACACATGGGCCACCCAACCCGAAATCGTCGCGGCAGGTGAGGCGACTTTTCTCACCCGCTGCTCGACGTGCCATGGCATCGATCTCTCGGCCACCACCACTACGGGCGACCTCAAAACACCGCTTCCCGGGCTGCCATTGAACGACCATCAATGGAAATTTGGCGGCAAGCCCATGCAGATTTTCCACCTCATCAATGCGGGTTCCCCTCCCGAAAGCACCGGCAACAACGGTGCCAAAATGCAGGTCTGGAGCCAAACGCTCAGCCCCAAACAAATCGCCGAGGTCGTCTCCTATCTCATCTCCAAAGTCCCCGAGGATTTTAAGGATATCCCATGAGAAGACCGGGCGTCCCGCTCATTCTCAAACAGGTTGCCCGGCTCCCGGCTTGCGCCGACCGCCAATGCAATAAAGCACGGGCAATACAATCAGTGTCAGCAGCGTGTTGCTCACAATCCCGCCAATGACCACCGTCGCCAGCGGACGCTGCACCTCCCCGCCCACTCCCACATTCACGGCCATCGGAATGAATCCCACCGCCGCCACCAACGCGGTCATCAAAACCGGCCGCAACCGGGCCTGACATCCTTCTCTCACGGCCAACTCCAGATCGACCCCGTCGTCCAGACGTTGCTTGATGAACGATACCAGCACTAAGCCGTTCAGTATCGCCACCCCGCTCAGGGCAACAAACCCAACGCCCGCACTCACGGTGAACGGCATGCCGCGCAACCACAACGCCGCAACCCCACCCACCGCTCCTAACGGAATCCCAGTGGCCACAATCCACACGTCACGCAACGAGCGCAGACTGAAATACAACAACACAAGAATCAACGACAACGCGAGCGGCACGACAAACGCGAGCTTGCGGTTGGCGCGCTCCATGTTTTCAAACTGCCCGCCCCATTCGATGTGATAGCCTTCCGGCAACTTCACCTTGGCCGCAATCGTCGCCCGTGCCTCCTTCACAAATCCCGCCACATCACGCCCGCGGACGTTGCATTGCACTGTGATCCGCCGCTTCCCCCACTCACGATTGATGCTCGCGGGCCCGTCGGCTTCCACCACCGACGCCACCCGGTCCAATGGGACCACCGCCCCGGACGCAGTCGAAATCATCGTGCTCGCCAATGCGTCCGGATCAACCCGCTGCGCATCTGGCAACCGCATCACTAACGGAAATCGCCGCTGGCCTTCTCTCACCTCTCCCACTTTCTTCGTGCCCACCATCTCCACCACGCTCAGCACATTGCGCGTCGGAACCCCAAGTCTCGCAGTCGCCCCGGAATCCACCCTGACCTGCAAGACCGGCTGCCCCGTCAACTGCTCCACCGATGCCTCACTCGCACCTGATATCGCGCCCAACGCGGACTGCACCGCCGCCCCAAGGTCACGCAACTGCACCAGATCATCCCCGTAAATCTTGATCCCGATGTCCGAACGAATCCCGGCAATCAATTCGTTCATCCGCATCTCAATCGGCTGCGAAAACGCAACCGTCAGCCCCGGCATCTCGGCAAAAAACCGCTTCATCTTTTCCACCAACTCGCCTTGCGTCTTCGCCTTCTTCCACTTTTCTCGCGGGTTCAGCGCCAAGAAAAAATCCGACAACTCAATCCCCATCGGATCCGTCGCCACCTCCGCAGTGCCCAAGCGTGTCCAAATGTTCGCAATTTCATCCGGAAATTCTTCCAATAACAATTTTTCTAACCGATCGTTTTGCGCCACCGCCTCCTCAACCGAAACACCGGCCAACCGGACACTCGTGCCAACAATCGCCTGCTCACCCAGCTTGGGTAAAAATTCGCCGCCCGTGCGCAGCGCAAGCCATGACGCCCCGGCCACCAAGCCCACCGCTCCTAACAAAACCGACCAACGAAGCCGCAAGGCGGCCCCCAAAACCGGCGCATAAATGAAATGTGCCCATCGCACCAGCAACGGCTCTTTCTCCCTCACCCGCTTCGGCAACACCAAACTCGCCAATACCGGAACCAAGGTCAAAGAAATCACCAACGACCCCGCGAGCGCAAAAATCATCGTCAATGCCATCGGCTTGAATAATTTTCCCTCAACCCCCTCAAGCGCCAATATCGGTAGGAAAACGATCAATATAATACCCACCCCAAAAGCCACCGGACGCGCCACCTCCATCGGCGCAAGTCGCAATACGTCCAATCGCTCGTCGTCTGTGAGATCGCGACCCACTGACCGCTGCTTTTCCGCTAGACGGCGCATCGAATTTTCAATCATCACCACCGACCCATCCACAATCAGCCCGAAATCCACCGCCCCAAGACTGAGCAGACTGGCCGCAATGCCGGATTGCAGCATCAAATCCCCCGCAAACAACATCGATAACGGAATCGCCGCCGCCACTATCAAACCGGCGCGCAGGTTGCCGAGAAATGCAAATAACACCGCGATCACTAACAACGCTCCGATCGATAGGTTTTCCTGAACCGTCCGGATCACCTTGTCCACCAACTCCGTGCGGTCATACAACACCTCAACCCGAACGTCATCAGGCAACGATTGCTGAACCTCGATAAGCTTGCTCTTGAGCGCCCTGGTGACCACCGCGCTGTTCTCACCCATCAGCATGAATCCAAGACCTAACACAATCTCGCCTCGCCCGCCTCCGGTCACCGCCCCCCGCCGAATCTCGTGATCCACCTGAACCGTCGCCACATCGCTCACCCGCACCGGAACCCCTTCGTGCGCTGTGATCACAATGTCACCAAGTTGCTTGACGTCCGTTGCCAAGCCAATCCCGTGAACTAACAATGACTCACCCGCCCGCACTACCTGACCGCCGCCTACATTTTGGTTGTTCGCCCGCAAGGCTTCCTCCAATTGCTCAAACGTGATCCTTAACTTCAATAATCGCCCGGGCTCCACCACCACGTGGAACTGCTTTTCCAATCCTCCCCATGTATTGACCTCCGCGACCCCGCGCACCTTGCGCAACTGCGGCTTGATCACCCAGTCCTGAATCTCCCTCAAGTCTGTTAGGCTCCGACCGGGGTCGGTGGACCGGACCGCGTAATGAAACACCTCTCCCAAGCCCGTGGAGATCGGCCCAAGCTCTGGCCGACCAATCCCATCCGGCAACGCAACCCCCTGCAAGCGCTCGGAAATCAACTGCCGCGCTAAATAAATGCTCGTGCCATCCTCAAATGTCGCGACCACTTGTGAGAGCCCGAATTTCGAAACCGACCGCAAGTTCGACAAGCCGGGCAGCCCGCTGACCGCTTGTTCAATCGGCATGGTGATTTGTTGCTCGGCTTCCTCTGGATTCAGTACCGGCGCGATCGTGTTGATCTGCACCTGAACCGGCGTGGTGTCAGGAAATGCGTCCACCGGCAGATTCATCAGCGCCCGCCCGCCGTAAAGAATCAAAAACCCCGAGAAAATACAGACTAACAGCCGGTTCTTGAGGGAAAAAAGGATGAGATGATTGAGCATGGTTTCGGTTCTTTCTCAGTCATCGGCACACCCGGCTCCTAAACGCGAAATCAATAACTGCGACTTCAATGCAAAAACATGCTCCGTCGCCACTTCCTCTCCAGCCTTCAACCCATCCACAATGATCCAATCGTCACCCGCCTTCGATCCCAATCTCACCGCCCTCGCGTCAAATAAATCAGCTTCTTTCTTCACAAAAAGAAATGGCTTCCCATCGATCCGCTGAATGGCCGAGGGCGGAACCCGCAAGACCTCGGAACCGGAATCCGTTAGGACCGTCGCCTTCGCAAACATCCGCGCCCTGAGCAAGCCGTCCGCATTCGGCACCTCAACCCGCGCCCGCCCCATCCGCGTGCTCTCGTCTAACTCGGCACTGATCCAGGTCAACTGACCCTTGAAGGTGCGCCCTGCCAACGATTCAACTGTGAACTCGGCCTCCTGTCCCACCTTCAACCGTGACATCCCGGCCTCAGGAACCGCTAAATCCGCCCACATGACCGACCGGTCGACAATCGTGAATAACGGAGCCCCCATCTCAACCATGGAACCCCGAACCGCCGTGCGACCCGTGATCTCGCCCGCAAAGGGTGCCCGTGCATCTAACAAAACAGTCTCCTCAGGCTTGCGCCTGCGCTCCTCAATTTCGTCCTCGGTGATCCCGAGCGTCCGCAATCCCTGACAAGCCGAACGATGCGCCGCCTCGGCCTCCTGGAGGTTCTTTTCCGATGTCACTTGCTGCGTGCGTAGCTTCTGCTCGCGCTCCAGTGTCTGGTGCGTGAAAACCGCCTTCGCCACCGCCTCGGCGATTTGTGCCGACCAAATCCGCGCGACCGGTTGCCGCTCTAACACACGACTTCCGAGATCCACCGTCACCTCCTGAATCACCCCACTGACCGGCGAGGCGATTTGAGCGAACTTGTTGAGATTGAACCCGAATTCCGCATAACATTCCACGCCGTCCGCCACTCGACCCTCAATCACCTTGGCGGATTTCACGCCGGCGACATCCGCCGATTGAACGGACGCAAGACGCAATTGCAACGACTCGCCCGCTTGAAGCCCGGCCAGTTTGTCGGGATTGCAAATCCCGCAAAGACCCTCTGGAACAAAGTGCTCCTGACAAATCCCGCCCTGCACGTGCCCACCGGACTTGGCCTCGCATCCATGCGCGTCGACCCCGCCCGCGGGCGGTGGCTTGCAACCCGATACGAATAGCACCGCGACTGCCCCAAATATCTGAATCAACCCCGGTATCCCGAGCCATTTGTGTGTGATGTGAGTTATCATGCTGATCAATTCTATAGTGATGTTAGTGTGCCGGTGATACCATCGCTTCCAACCCCGCACGCGCCACGTGCCATTCAAAAAGTTTTTTCTGATAGGCCATGCGCGCCTCGGCGGTCGTGCGTTGAATGTCCAATAAATCCATCATGCCGAATTTCCCTTCATCGAATCCGCGCTGGATCAAGCGCAGGGCGTCCTCACTCTTTGGCAAAATGCGCGCACGATGCGCCTCTAACTGCCGGACTGCGGCCTGATAGCGCGCCACGCCCGCTCGCCAATCAGCCGTGAGCCGCTGCGAAGTGACAGCGATTTCGGCCTCGGCCTCGCGCAGCCCGGCCTGCGCTTCCTGCCGCTTCCCCTTACTGCGGTCAAATAACGGCAATGGAAAAGTGAAACGCAACTCCATCAGATTTTCCTCTGCCGACTCATCCCGGCCTCCCGCCACTCCCACTTTGATATCAGGCATCGACTCAAGACCCGCCCGCCGCGCCGCCGCCACCGCTTGGTCATGCCGCGCACAAACCGCAAGCATCGCTGGATGCCCGGAAAGCCACGAACTGCAGTCCGCCGCTGTCACGGAAAAATCCGCCGCGTCGTCAAGCGCGTCCGTGAGCCGCCCAAGGCGCTTGTCCGGACCACCTAACAACAATCCAAGCGACAGCCGTGCCAAGTCGATTTCGCGTGCGGAATCGACTTGGTCCGCCTTCGTTTGCTCGAGTTGGATTTCCGCACGGAGCATTTCCTGAAGTGTGATTTCACCCGCCGCATTGCGCTTGCCCGCCGCCACCGCCGCCGCTTGCGCCACCTTGACCAAATCATCCGCCACACCGGCCAATCGCTCGGCAGTTTGCACCTGACAATACGCAATCGTTACATCCTTCACCAACTCCGCGCGCCTCATTCTTGCCTCCGCCTCGCCCACCGCCACCCCCGCGGCCCCAATCGCTCTGTCAGCCTGCTTTTTCCCAGGCCAGGGAATGGTCTGGGAAATCCCAATCATGTGCTTCGCCTGTGACATCCTCGAGCGACTCGCCGGCATGTCCTGCGAAAAAACTTCCAATTCGGGGTTCGGCCACGCGCGTGCCTGCTCCGACCGCCCAAGCGCCGCATCCTTGCGCGCATCACCCACCCGCAGATCCGGATTGCGGTCCAAGGCCAGACGAATCGCCCGATCTAACGAAAGATCCCCCCTCACTGCATCCCGGCCCTCGACCACTTGTCGCTCTGGTACATCAACCTGCGGCCGCGCCGCATCTGCCGACAACGCTCCCACCACCAGCACCGTAACGCTTAATAGATATTTCAACAATCGTTTCTGCTTCATAAATCCTAAGTCTGATTTTTCTGATCCATACATCACTATCCCACGAATGGAATGGAGGCTCACGGGCGTCCATTTTTCGTCCGGCATCCATCACCTCACCGAGGCGCATCAGCAAACAACCGATGGAGCGCGCGGCGCAGATGCCGCACGAAATAAAAATTGCCAACCGCAATTCCACCCGGGCGGAGCTCCAGTGGATTCTCCCAGGACAATCACACTCGTCAATAAACGGGAAAAATTCGCGGGCACTGCCTCAGTAATCCAAACCGGGAAAACCGCCGAGACTAACAACGAGACCCTCTTCACATGATAATTCCCGGACTCGATGATTTTGCAGACCCCCGACTGGCACTTCCCGGCCCCGCTGCAACCACAATGATGCGCAAGGCATGACGCTCCTTCATCACACGTTTCCAAACTCGCCAGTTGACAATGCAGCGAGATAGGCAACCAAAAGGCCACCAACCCTAACGCCAGCAATCGGGCAACGTTTATCACAATCGCGACACTAAAAGGGATCATTCGCGACACAAGAAAAATATTCCGACAATAAAACATGCCCCAACAGCCATCTTATGTCGCCCGACGATCAGACATTCACAACCCGTCACTCAAAAAACCTAACACCCGACTTGCAAGCCATGTTTCTGCCTCCCATGGCACGCGATGCCCGGTCATCGGCGCGACTGCCAGAGTCGCCCGCGCCATCTGCGCGACTGCCCGCTCGGCCAATGCGCGGAATTTCATGTCGTTTTCCCCAACAACCCAAAGCACAGGAAGATCGATTTCATGAAGACGGTTCCACAGCGGATCCTGCACACCGAGCGACCAATCGATGAAACTCCGCGCAATTTCACGACGGCGGGTAACCAGACGCGACGACGCCTGCGAATCCGGCATGCTGCCGCCTGCAAACAACGATTGGCGGTTCCAGGCATCGAGAAACTCGTGCCAATTTCCAGCAAGCGCCTTGGAAGCCCAACCGGCATCCGCCACGCATCGGCTTGCCCGTTCGGCCGCCACTTCCAACCCCGGGTGCGCAGAGATAATGACCGCCGCCTGCCATGATGCGGTTTTCTCTAACAGCGAATGAAGCGCCAATCGCCCCCCCATCGAGTAGCCGAGCAAGACCCTCGTATCACTGCGGCATCTCTCTGCGGCGGCGTCCGCATTGAGCGCTCTCCCAAACTCCGAAAGCGGCAGAGCCCCCCCTTCCAGAAAGCGCCATAAATCCACAGCCCGGGATCCCATTTTCCCGGCGGCAAGCCGTTTGGCGAAGCCACGCCAATCGGACGCCATGCCCACTCCACCGTGCAGACACCAGCATTCCAGCACCCCGGCCTCGCGACGTTCGTCCGCCTGTTTGGGGTATTGAATCACAACTTGGCCGCTTGTTCGTATGCGATGCGGATGACTTCACGCACTTGCTCCTGCAGTTCTAAAGTGCCGAACGCCCCGAACCACAGCGCCACAACTGCCACGATCGACAGAATTACCAACACAACAAACAACCAGTAAAAAAGAGCCAATGCCACGCCCACCCCATCGAGTTTCTTATGATAGGCATAGCCTGCCGGACACGCAAAACACCTGTAACCAACCCAAAAATTGAAAATCGGCACGAAATTCACGAGATACCACCAACGACTCATCCCCAGATTCACAAGACGTGAGAGACCAAAATATATCCCTACTAACACAGGCACCACCGCCAATCCCATGCCAATCACCCCCATCATTTGCTGACCAAATTGCTGGATCAAAACACCACCACTCAGCGTGATGACGCCATGCCAAACCAGTGGGAAAAGAATCGTCGCTATGATAAACCCCCGACGCCTCGATCCCTGCCAGTCGACGATCCGGCCCATCATCGCCTCAACTGATTCGAGCTTCGGAGCAGTGTATGGATCGGCCCGGGGTGCCAAGGGCTCCTCCGGCATGGGCGGGGGCCGCTTCTCAAATAATCCTTCAACTTCCCCCGCTGGCTTCCACCCCGACATGCCTTGAGTCCAAACCAAATCCAGACGCGGATTCAAACTGCCTTCCTCTACTTTCACCCGCAAATCGCCCAAGGTCACCGGCCCCATGCGTTCTCCCTCGCGCGAATAAAACCAAGCG
>CAIYYV010000426.1 GCA_903930425.1 Akkermansiaceae bacterium
AAGGGGTCCTCGAAGGGGCCGCAACAGACGATCAGTGGGAGGAAATTGCAATAGTGAGAGATAGCCGCGTCGATGTGAAATTGGACCCACCAAAAAACTGCCGTTTCATTCGGCTACGGGTGACCCAGGCAGGCAGCCCTAACAAACCGGATGTGTGGACGGCGATCCGGAGTTTTGAAGTCAATCCGGTTGAGGTGGCCGCCCTTCGCACGGATGTTGTGGCCTTTGAAAAACAACCCGTCCGCAGCTCGGGCCAAGAGGTTTCCATTTCGCCCATGCTTGAGGTGCGGCCCTTCCCACCTGACAAATACCTCGGCCTGTTCTTTCCCGAAGTGGTGGATGCCGCCCGCCTCGAGGTCGATTTGAAAACCGCCGGTCCCGACAAAATTTTCAGCTTGGAAGCGACCCCTGACGGCCGATCATGGAAACCCCTCGCCACTCGAACCGACGCAACGCTCATGACCGCGCCAGCTGTCGGAAAAATCATCGCCGTCCGCGTCCGCAGCACGCAGCGTTCCACGCCATCAGTGACACTTTCCAAATTCGCCCTCACTCTCAATCCATCATCTGCGACGGATTCGTTGTCCGCGCTCACCGACGGGCATCTCGACACGAGCGCTGAAGTGAAACCGGATGGCCTCTCCGTGATTCGCCCCCCCGCGGGGAAACCGCCGACGCTCGTCACCGTGCTGCGCGCCACCGGCAACACATCGGCCGCCACCCTCGAAGCGGTCGTCGGAACCACCCGGCTCCCGCTCGGCCCGCTTGCGGGCCCCGTCACCTGGTTCAAACTTCCGCCAGCCACCACCGGGATTGCCTTCTCGTCTAACGGAACGCCCGCCTCCTTGCGAATCCATGAAGTCGTCTGGTCGTGGCGTTGATTCTCATCCATTCCCGTATCCTCACCCGTCATCCGAATCCATCTCACATTTCACTCACATCCCTCTTATGAAACTTCTAACATCCCTGCTCCTCGCGGCCTCGTGGCTCGCATCCCACGCCGAAACCCGTGAATCCTTCGATGCCTCATGGAAGTTCGCCCGCTTCGATGTGATGCCGGATGGCAGCCGCCTCGCCGAGCCCGGCAGCCCCGCCAAAACCGCCAGTGCCTCCAGCAGTGAGTCATCGAACCCACCCGAACACGCGGTCGACGGCAACCCTAACACCCGCTGGTGCGCCGCCGACGGATCATCTAACCAATCGCTCACCCTCGACCTCGGCCGCAGCGCAAAACTCGGCGGCGTCGAAATCGATTGGGAAAAACCTGCTGTCTATCCCTGCAAAATCGATGCCTCCATCGATGGCAGCAAGTGGCAACCGGTCGAAGATCGCAACTCAGCCACGCAGGCCAGCGGCAAGGTGAAACTCAGCACATCCGTGATAACGCGCTACCTTCGCGTGACGGTCGGCAGCACCCCGCCCACCCAGTGGGCGAGCATCTCGGAACTCCGCGCACTCGACGCCAATGGCAATCCACTCAAGCCGGTCGCGCCCGCCGCCACCACGAATACCTCCCCGTCCGCCGCGGATTTCGACGATTCCCAATGGAGGAAAATCAATCTGCCGCACGACTGGGCGATCGAGGGGCCCTTCCGCATCGATTTGGAAAATGAAACCGGCAAACTCCCGTGGCCGGGTATCGGATGGTATCGCAAGGTTCTCAATCTAACAACTGCCGACCAGGGAAAGGCGATCTTCCTGGATTTCGATGGAGCGATGTCACAGTCGAAAATTTTCGTGAATGGCCAGGCTGCTGGCGAATGGCCGTATGGTTACGCGTCCTTTCGTGTCGACATCACGCGCTTTGTGAAATGGGGCGCGCCCAACGCGATCGCCGTGCGCCTCGACAACCCGGCCCGCTCATCGCGCTGGTATCCCGGCGGCGGCATCTATCGACACGTCTGGCTCGTCAAGTCCCCTCCCATTCACTTCGCCCACCACGGAGTCTTCGCCACCTCGGAAAATATCACTGCCAACTCGGCGGACGTCGTCGTCAACACGGAACTCCAAGGCGCGGACCGCCCCGCCGAACTCAAGGTCGTCCACGAATTGTTAGATGCATCGGGCAAACGCGTCGCCAGCACATCCTCACCGGCATCCACTCTCACGGCACGCATGCAGGTGAAATCCCCCACGCTTTGGGATACGAAAAACCCCTATCTTTACACACTGCGCAGCACACTCGCCAAAGGCTCGGAAAAGATCGACAGCCGCGACACACTCATCGGCATCCGAAAAGCGGAGTGGAAACCCGACGGTTTCTATCTGAATGATCAACGCATCCAGATCAAGGGCGTCTGCAACCACCACGATCTCGGACCGATCGGTGCCGCCTTCAATGAGCGCGCCGCCGAGCGCCAGATCGAGCTCCTCAAGGAAATGGGCTGCAACTCGATCCGCACCTCACACAACCCGCCCGCCCCCCAACTGCTCGACCTGTGCGACCGCATGGGCATGCTTGTGCTCGACGAATTGTTTGATGCATGGAGTGTCGCCAAAAAACCGAATGACTATCACATTCATTTCGATGCCTGGCATGAGCGCGACGTCGCGAATTTCATCCGCCGCGATCGCAACCACCCGTCGGTCATCGCCTGGAGCACGGGCAATGAAATCCCCGAACAGGGAGACCCGGGGAAACACTCGATCTCCACCGATCTCAGCAACCTGATGCGCAAACACGATCCGTCGCGCAAAATCACTAACGGCTGCAACGACCTCGGCGCAGCCTACAACGGCTTCGCCGAAACCATCGATATCTTCGGCCTGAACTATCCGGTCCGCCAACCGAATCTTCCGGCCGAACTCCACTCGAAAAAACCGCAACTCCCCATCATCAACACGGAAACCTCCTCCTGCGTCAGTTCGCGCGGTAGTTATTATTTTCCGGCAACATGGGACAAAGGCGGCGGATCCTTCGAGTTCCAAGTCAGTTCCTACGAACTTTACGCTCCGGGTTGGGCCAATCGCCCGGACCTCGACTTCGAATTGCTCGATCGCAATCCATTCATCGCCGGCGAATACGTTTGGACCGGGTTCGACTATATCGGCGAGCCGACCCCCTACAACCAAGACAGCACCTACGCCCTCAATTTCCAGAACCCTGAAGAGCGCAAAAAAGCCCTCGAAGACTTGAAGAAAATCGGCAACCGCCCCCCTTCGCGCTCGTCCTATTTTGGCATCCTCGATCTTTGTGGATTTCCCAAGGACCGCTACTATCTCTATCAGGCGCACTGGCGGCCGGACTTCCCCATGGCCCACATCCTCCCGCACTGGAACTGGCAGGAGCGTATCGGACAGATCACTCCCGTCCATGTGTTCACCTCCGGCGATGAAGCCGAACTTTTCCTCAATGGCAAATCCCTCGGCCGAAAAAAGAAAGAACCGTTCACCTATCGCATCGTCTGGGAAAAGGTGAAATACCAACCCGGCGAACTCAAAGTCGTCACTTGGAAAAAGGGCAAGGAATGGGCGAAGGCCGAGCGTTCCACCACCGGCCAAGCCACTCAATTGCTCGCCACCGCCGATCGTCCGGAAATCCGCGCCGATGGCAATGACCTGGCGTATATCACCGTCACCATCGCCGATGCCAAAGCCCGCCTCGTCCCGCGCTCGATGGATCGTCTCCATTTCAAAATCGCAGGACCCGCGGAAATTGTCGCCGTCTGCAATGGCGATGCCACCAACCACGAGTCCCTCCAAGGCACCACCATGCCCGCTTTCAACGGTCTCTGTCAGGTGATCGTTCGCGGCAAGCCAGGCAGTCCCGGCACCGCCACCCTCAGCGTCGCGTCCGGGAAATTGCCCGCTGCAAAAGTCACCCTCACCACCCGTTAGAAACAACTCATCGGTGGATGGACGCCGCAGGCAGCGTGGCGCTCGTGGCCCATGGTTCGAATTCGATCGGGATCGGCGCTTCGAATTGTTGGGGATGCCCGCTGATAGGATGATGGAATGACAGCCGCCAGGCGTGGAGCATCAGACGCCCGGTTTGTTGGGAGACCGCATTGGGTTTGCCATAAATCGGATCGCCAACGAGTGGAGTTCCCTTGTGATGCATGTGGACGCGGATCTGGTGGGTACGCCCGGTATGCAGGTGGCAAAGCACGAGGGCGGTGAGTGAGGCGGGATCCGTGGCGAGAATCTGATAGTCGGTGATGGCGGTCTTGCCACCGGGCGGATTGACGACGGCCATTTTTTTGCGGTTGACCGGGTGGCGGCCGATATGCGTGAACACCGTGTCGTGCGCTGGCTTGGGAATCCCCTGAGTCACGGCAAGATACCATTTTTCCATCGTGTGCCGTTCAGAAAATTGTGTCACCAGCGATTGGTGGGCGGCGTCGGATTTGGCGACCACCAGACAACCGGAGGTGTCCTTGTCGAGACGGTGGACGATGCCCGGACGCTCAACGCCGCCGATGCCTGAAAGTTTGCCGCGGCAATGATGGAGCAGTGCATTGACCAGGGTGCCGTCAGGATTTCCGGGGGCGGGGTGCACCACCAGACCCGCTGTCTTGTTGAGCACGATGAGGTCGTCATCCTCAAACAAAATTTCGAGCGGGATGTCCTGCGGCTCCGCATCTAACGGCACAGCCTCCGGCACCGCGATATCAATGCGGTCGCCGATTTTCACGGCGTCTCGGGGCTTGGCAGGCTGGCCATTGACGATGATGAATTGCTCGCGAATGAGCGCTTGGATGCGCGAACGTGAGAGTTCGGGCAGGCACCCGGCGAGAAAGGCGTCGAGGCGGGCACCGGGTGCATCCACATGAATTTCCACGTCCTGAGTCTCCGCGCCCGGGGGAATCGTGCAAGATTCAAGTTTGCAGATTCAAGTTTGCACATCGGCGGCGGTTGTCGTTAGGCTGCGTTCATGTCAGAACCATCGCAAGCCGTCGCATACTGCCATGCCTGTGGCATACCGATGGATGTCACGACACTTGCGCCATTTGCCAACGCGAAATGTCCGGACTGCGGTGAGCACACGCGGGTCAAATGCGAGTTCGGTCCATACACGTTGGTGCGCCGGCATGCGGTGGGTGGCATGAGCATGGTTTTTGTCGCCCGCGATTCGACGCTTCACCGCGAAGTGGCGGTGAAAATTCTCAGTGAAGATTTTTCAGCCAACGAGCGGCGCATCATCGCATTCGAAGAGGAGGCGCGCATCACGGCTTCATTCAGTCACCCGAATGTGGTGCGCGTGTTGACCACCGGCCGGGCCTTCGGCCGTTTTTACATTGCCATGGAGTTTGTGTCCGGCGGCCACTTTGAACACCAAATCCGCGAGCGTGGAAAAATCCCAGAGGCGGAAGTGCTGCACCTCGCCATCGAGGTGGCGCAGGGCCTCAAGGCCGCCCATGCGGCCGGCTTGATTCACCGCGATGTAAAACCCGGCAACATCTTGCTCAATGCGGACGGACAGGTCAAACTGGTGGATTTCGGGCTGTCGTTGGTGACGCAGGGAGGCAAGGCGCAGGCCACCGAAGTGTGGGCGACGCCGTATTATGTGCCGCCCGAAACCGTGGAGGGAGGGTCCGAGGATTTTCGTTCGGACATCTATGCGTTTGGAGCCACGCTCTATCATGCACTGACCGGCAAGCCATCGTGCAATGAGGAATCCATGGCTACTGACATTCTTCGCGACGCAAAAAAACGCGTGCTGCCGCTCGGACTTGCCGACCATTCCATCTCTCCCGAAACGTGCCGCATCGTCGATCGCGCGATGGCCTATCATCCCGATGCCCGGTTCAGTTCTTATGATGAAATGATCGGCAGCATCGAAACGGTTTTGAATCATTTGAAATCCGGGCGTTCCGAACTCAGTGACACCGCAGCAGTCCGCCGTGCTGGAAAAAAACACAAGGAACGGGTTGTCATCGGGGTCGTCGTGCTGGGGCTTCTTTTCACTGTCGCCCTTGCTCTCGTATGGGTGAAACGCCGCCCGCCTGCAATACCCGAGGTCGTGCCAGCACCGGTTGTGAGCGTCCCTCCGCCTGTCGTGGACGATCCGTCCACGGAGATTGCTCGAAATTACCGTGAGGCCCGCGCGGCCATGGCCGCCAAGGATTTTGAGAAAGCCGCCCAATCATTTGCCCGCTTGCACCGCAACCCCGCAGTGCAGGAACCCACCCGCACTTGGGCGGGCGTCGAGGCCGTTCTAGCAGACTTGCTGGCCGGTCATGCGGCCGATGCGCGAAACCAAGCCCGTGAAACCGCCAAGCATGCCCACGCGCTTCCTTCTAACAACCCAGGCATCGGCGAAGGGGTCATCACCACGCTCGACCAATTGCAACAACTCCCGCCACTTGCGGAACCCAAACCGGATCGCTCCGCAGGCGGCACCTCGCATTTGATTGCCTGCATGCTTGCGGGTCTGAAAAATTGGGAACAGGGAATGCAAGATCCGGCGGTCGCGTGTTTTACCGCCGCCCTCGCTTCCAAATTGCCGCAGGAGGATTCATGGGCCACCATCTATCAGGCATTCGCGGCGGATTACCTCGCCGACTCGAAAATCCTTTCCAGCGCGCTTTTCACTGCGCCACCGTCCGATAAGGCAGCCCGCGAATCCGCCATCAGCGCCTTGGAGGCCGCCCTGCCCATCTTGAAAACGCAAGGCCGCGCCCGATTCAATGTGCGTGCCTGGCAATTGGACCTCACGAGGCAGATCCGCTTGGCTGCTCCATCCGCAGCGGTTCCCGTCTCGAAAGCGCCGCCTTCATCCCAGTGATGGTGTTGGAGACGGGCCCGGGCAAGATGCCCGGGCTACCCGTGGCGCGGGCATCCTGCCCGCCGCCTTCATTTGCATCTGCTTTGAAATCACGCGCGGCATCTGTCCTGTGTCGCATCGCAGATGCCGGTTGTTCTGAGAGAGAGGCTCCGGGCAAGATGCCCGGGCCACCGTGGCGCGGGCATCCTGCCCGCCGCCTGTAACAGCCAAGTGAGTCTGGAGGGTGATCGCTTCGCGCGGTGGGCTTGCGCGGATTTCGTGCGTGTCGATCTTTGCCATTGCCAAAGCACCGGGCCTTTGCTCCTTTCTTTTTCGTTATGGCGAACCCCACCAATGTGCTTTCCAGCGGAATCGAAATCATCGGTTCCATCCGCTTCTCCAGCGACATGATCATCGATGGTAAAATCCAAGGGGAAATCACCTCGGACAAAGGCCGCGTCACCATCGGCGAAAATGCGGTTATCAAAGGCGATGTGACCGCCAGCTCCGTCAAGGTCTATGGAATGGTCGAGGGGAAAATCACTTCTGACCGCTGCGAACTCAAAGATAAATCGCGCATCAACGGCGATATCAAGTCCAAGGCGTTTTCGATGGAGGAGGGCGCACAACTCTCAGGCCGCACCGAAATCGGGGCCTGACCGCGTCACTCGCGGTCCAATCCCTGATCCTCCCAGGACGCCGGATCTTCGAGCGACTCAAGATGCGTGAATACCGAAATGTTCGGCAACGCCGCCCGAATGCTTGATTCAATCTGCTCCAGCAATGCGTGCCCGTGATGCACCGTCCATAACCCGGGAACCAGCACATGCATCGAAAAGAATTTTCGGGCACCTGCCTGGCGCGACCGCAGGGCATGGAATTGGACTTCAGCGGTTTGATAGGTTTCCAGGATGCTCTGGATGGTTTCCAAGTCTTCTTTGGGCAGTGCCAAGTCCATCAGGCCGGCGACCGAGCGCCAGACGATGCGCGAACCGGTCCAAACAATGTTCGCCGCCACTAACAGGGCGACCAAGGGGTCCATCCACAACCATCCTGTTAGAACCACCGCGCCCACTCCGAGCAACACGCCGACCGACGTCCAAACATCGGTGAGCAAATGATGCGCGTTGGCTTCCAAGGTGATCGAGTGGTTTTTTTTTCCCGCGCGCAGCAGCATGAGCGCGACCACCAGGTTGACCCCGGAGGCCACCACCGAAACAGCGAGTCCCACACCCACCTGCTCAAGGGCTTGCGGATGCAGCAGGCGCGATGTCGCCGTAATCGCAATGCTCAGCGCCGCCACCAAAATCAGCGCGCCTTCCACCCCGCTGGAAAAATACTCGGCCTTGCTGTGACCATAGGCGTGGTCTTCATCCGCGGGCCGCGCCGCGATCGTCAACATCGCCAGCGCCATGATGCCTCCCACCAGATTGACGAGCGATTCGATCGCGTCGGACAATAACCCGACAGATCCTGTTAGGTAATACGCGGCGGTTTTCAACGTGATGGTGACGACCGCCGCGGCAATCGAGATCCAGGCATAGCGGGTCAGTGAGGCGCGATTCAGATTCATGAGGGGGGCAGAGGATGGCTGGATGCTTGGAGGGGGAAATCGATCACGGGCGACACGCAATGCGGTCCCGGTTCATGCCCGAGGCCGTGACGGACGTCAAGATTTCGCGTGATCGAAGAAATCCCAATGGTGGACATCCGTGCTTGTTTTTTGAGGACAAGTCGTCGTAGCCTTTTTTTCCCGGAGGCGTGAAACAATCTTTCGCCCCGGTTTTTGACGGATTTTTTGACTCATGGACACGCCTCCTTTTTCTGAACTCGGCCTGCCTGCCACCCTGCTCGCCGCCATTGAAACCCTCGGATACGAGCGACCCTCGCCCATCCAGGCGCTGAGCATTCCGCCTGCCATGGAGGGCAAGGACCTGGTCGGGTTGTCCGCCACCGGTTCCGGCAAAACCGCCGCGTTTGCGCTGCCCGCACTCGCATTGCTCGACCTCAAAGCCAGTTGGCCACAAGTGCTGATTCTGTGTCCAACCCGCGAACTGGCGGTGCAAGTGTGCGAGGAAGTCCACCGCCTCGGGGCGAAAATGCGCGGCCTCCGCGCCACCCCGGTCTATGGCGGTGCCCCGATGGACCGCCAACTCCGCGCTCTGCGGGATGGCGTGCATTTGATCGTCGGCACGCCGGGCCGCCTGCTCGACCACCTGCGTCGCGGCAGTCTCGACGCCTCACGCATCCGCATGGCCATCCTGGATGAGGCGGATCGCATGCTCGACATGGGTTTCAAGGATGAAATGGACGAACTGCTCGCCGCGCTGCCCGCCGAGCGCCAGACCTTGTTTTTTTCCGCGACGATGAATCCGGGTGTTTCGCGGCTGATCCGCAGCTTCGGCAAGGACCCGCAAATCATCGAAATCCAACAGAAAGCCCGCACGGTTTCCACCGTCGAGCAATCGTATTTTGAAGTCCGCCAACGCTCGAAAGTCGAGGTGCTCTCGCGCATCCTCGATATGAATCCGCCCCGCCTCGGACTCATCTTCTGCAACACCAAACGCTCGGTCGATGAATGCACCGAGGATCTCATCAACCGCGGCTATGCGGCCGACCGCCTCCACGGCGATATGACCCAACCCATGCGCGAACGCGTCCTCAAACGCTTCCGCGAGGGCTCGGTCGAAGTCCTCGTCGCCACCGACGTCGCCGCCCGCGGCCTCGATATCGATGAAATCGACATCGTCTTCAATTACGACCTGCCCACTGACCCTGAAGACTACCTCCACCGCATCGGCCGCACCGGCCGCGCCGGTCGGTCCGGCCGCGCCGTCACTTTCGTCTATGGCCGCGATATCTATCGC
>CAIYYV010000427.1 GCA_903930425.1 Akkermansiaceae bacterium
GAAGATATACACCACATTGCCCCGAAACACGCCCGCACCATGGTCAGTGGCGACGGCGGCGATCGGCTCCCCAGCCTCAAGCGCAAAACCATAAACCGCAGACAACACGCCCGCTAACAACGATAGCACCATGCCTTTCCATATCGAAAAACCACCGAGATTCGAGGTAGTCCGCAAGTCGTTTTCCTTCATCCGACCGGCAGCGCCAGTGAACACAATGCCGAGCATGCCGATGGCGATGCCAGCAACGATCCAACCGGCACCCGGTTTGCTCAAGGTCGCACCCAAAGTGCCCTTGACCAGCGGCGGCACCAGTGTCCCGAGCACCGTCGAAAGGCCGATCGCGATGGCATACGTCAGCGAGAAACCAATATAACGAATCGCAATGCCGAAGGCGGTGCCGCCTATGCCGTAGGCCGCACCTAACAGAAATGAGTAGGCCATGGCGTCGCGCGGAGCGGCCCTCAACACCGTGGCAAGCTCCGGAATCGTCAACCACGCACCCACCAACGGCAGTAACAACCAACAAACCGATGCCTGAATCAGCCAGTAACTCTGCCATGACCACCCATTGACGCGCTTTTGCGGAGTATAACAAATCGCGGCAAAAAACGCGCCGACGCCGTGAAGGGCGGTGCCGAGCCATGGGTCGGGAGGAATCATCGGGTGCCCTCTTCGTTGTGAATGTGGCCATGTTTGGCAAAATCAAACGCCATGCAGATGGCATCCGAATACGCCGAATGATAAGGCAGTTCCATCGGCCAGACGTCATCGTCGATGGCTTGTTTCAAACCTGCCATGCCCGCTACCTGAAAATGAGATAACAACTGTGGCAGAGCGGCGGTGGCGCGAATGCCCAACCACGAGGCGAGGCGATCCACCGGACGGCGCTCAAGCGCAATTAAAAATCTTTCTTGGTGTGTCATGCGGAGAATGAGAAATATCTGATTGAGACTGATACCTGCGTCAGATGACGTATGTATTCATTCATTGTAAGGTGCCGCCGGGGGGACTCGAACCCCCACGCTGGTTGCCCAACAACGGATTTTAAGTCCGTGGCGTCTACCATTCCGCCACGGCGGCCTTACCGAAATCGCATCGGCTCGCCAAGGCATTAAAAGGAAACCCCCCTCTCGTCCAGCTCGATAAAGAATCATCCACCGCCACCCACCAAGCAAAGTCCTGATCGGTGTGGAAAACTACGCGTCAAAATCCACATTGCCGGACCTCACCCGGCGGCGGCACCTGCCTGTGACGAGCCCGAGCGGTTGTGAACGCGGCGATTTCAAAATCCTACGCCGAAGCCGCAATATCCCGATCCCGGATTATTGGCGGATTATTGGAGACTCAAACAATCAAGAAATGACTTACGCGCTTCGCGCTTAGAGGGATCCCGGATTATTGGAGACTCAAATAATCAAGAAATGACTTACGCGCTTAGAGGCGCTTGGTTTGGTTCACGTTTGCAGTTGGCTGCCTTGGATGACGCCTCGTTGCTGGATGGCGCGGTCGATGTGGGCCTGGATGGAAGATTTCGAGAGTTGCCAATTCGGGGCGATGAGCAGGGAGAGGTCGGAGATGCCGAAGAGGCGTTGGATGATGATTTCCGGATTGAGTTCGGGAAGGAACTCGCAAAGGAAATCGGTGTATCCGGGCAAGTCAAACAACGGGAAAGGTTCTTTCTGATAGCGGGCGGCGAGGATCGACCCTTGGACAATGTGGAGGTGATGGAGTTTGACAAAGCGGACCTGCGGGAACCGGTTGATCTCGCGGGCGTAGTCCAGCATCATGTCGCGCGATTCTCCGGGGAACCCGAAAATCATGTGGAGGCAGAGCTTGAGCGGCGAGTGAACGAGTGATTCGAGTAAGGTGGTGAGTTCGGAGTGCGGACAGCCGCGGTTGAGTTGGGCGAGCGTGCTGTCGTGGATTGATTCCATCCCGAGTTCGAGATCGACTTCGACGCGCTCACTGTAACTTTCCAGCAGGGCGATTTTTTCGGTGTCGAGGCAATCCGGGCGGGTTCCGACCGAGAGACCGACGACGTCCTCGGGGCAGACGGAAAGTGCCTCGTCATAGAGTGCCTTGAGTTGTTGGACGGGGGCGTAGGTATTGGTGTTTGGTTGGAAATAGAGGATGAATTTCTCCGCTTTGTAATGATTGCGGGCGCGAAGGATGCCCTGTTCGATTTGATCGCGAATTTCGGGGAGCGAGCGCGGGAGCGACGGGATGTACGAATCGACATTGCAATACGAGCAGCCGCCGTAGCCCTTTGTGCCATCGCGGTTCGGACAGGTGAATCCCGCGTCCACAATCACCTTGAACACCCGCTTGCCGGCGAATTTTTGGCGCAGCCACACGCCATAGCTTCGGTAGCCCTTGATGCCGTCGTCGAGCGGGGTGCGCACTTTTTCTGTTAGATCGTGAAGGCGTCTGTGGCGGCGGTGGTGCCGGTTGAGACTTTGGCTTGGCCGTTGGCGGCGAGGTGGGTGAGGCAGTGATAGACGTCTTCGGGGTCGGCCTTGGCGGTGGTGGCGATTTGATCGGCGGTTTGGGCGGCCGGGGTGAGCAGGCTTCGGACGGTGGCGAGGGTTGTGAGAAATTCGCCTGCGGCTTTTTTGCCGGCTTCGACGCCCGGTTGGTGATAGGCATTGATATGGACGAGTGAGGCGTAGAACGAGACCGAGCGTTCGAAGAGTGCGATGAGCAGGCCGAGATGGAACGGGGTCACTTGCGGGATCGAGAGGGTGAGTGATTTACGGCCGGAGTCATGGAGAGCCTTGCGGGTGCCCCGCAAAAATCCCTGGAGGTAATCCGCGCTGGTTGTTCCGGGATCGACCTCGATGCTCGGGCCATCGCGGCCTTGGCGCACCTCGATGAATGTGGCAAAGAAATTGTCCACTCCGTCGCGGAGTTGTTGGACATAGGCATGTTGGTCGGTGGCCCCCTTGTTGCCATAGACGGTGAGTCCTTGGTGGACGATGTTGCCATCGAGGTCGAGGCGTTTGCCGAGTGATTCCATGACCAGTTGCTGGAGGTATTTTGAGAACAGGACCAGTGAATCTTTGTATGGCAGGACGACCATGTGGCGTGCGCCTTTGCCATCAGATGCATGGTGCCAGGCAAGGGCGAGGCGCATGGCGGGATTCGATGCGGCCTCCGGGCTGCGGGTTTTCGCATCCATGGCGGCGGCCCCGGCGAGCAGTGAGTCGATGTCGAGTCCCTGCAAGGCAGCGGGGACGAGGCCCACAATGGAGAGCACGGAGGTCCGTCCGCCGATCCAATCTTCCATGGGGAAACGGGCGAGGAAGTGTTGTTCTTCGGCGTAGCGGTCGAGTGTTGAGTGGACGCCTGTGACCGCGGCCGAGTGGCGGCCGAAGTCGAGGCCAGCGGCATTCCAAGCGGCTTTGGCTTCGAGCATGCCGTTGCGGGTTTCGGCGGTTCCACCGGATTTTGAGATGATGAGGACCAGGGTTTGGGCGAGGCCGATTTTCGAAAGTTTGGCAAGCACGGCATCGATACCGGCGGGATCGGTGTTATCGAAAAAGAAGATCGGGAGGCGGGCATTTTGGCCGAGGGCTTCGGCGACGAGTTGGGGGCCGAGGGCGGATCCGCCGATGCCAATGAGGAGGATCTGTTGGAACACTCCGCCTGCGGGTGGGGTGATCGTGCCGTCGAGGATGTGTTGGGCGAATTGTTTGAGGGTGATGATTGGCTGGGTGATGGCCTGTTTCAATTCGTCGGACGGGGCGAGGTTGGGGTTGCGGAGCCAGTAATGGCCGACCCTACGGCCTTCATCGGGGTTGGCGATGGCGCCCGCCTCGAGGGCGCGCATATCCGAAAATGCCTTTTGGATTTGAGATTCCATGCGGGAGGTGAAATCCGCAGGAATGTCCATGAGCGAAAGATCGAGGGAGAACCCGAGTTGCGGATCACGGAGGAGGTTTTGATGGTAGGATTGCCAGGACATGGGTGTGAGTGCTTGAGGAGAGAGATGAAATTCTAACGGAAGATTCAGTGGCGGGTGCGAAGAGTCGGATGCGGTTAGTAGGTAAGAACGGTATAGACGGGATGTGGGGTGAGTTTGGAGCGACCGCCGAGGAACGAGAGTTCGATGAGCACCGAGATGCCGACGAGTTTGGCTCCCAGTCCGGTGAGCAGTTGCGCGGCGGCGACGGCGGTGCCGCCCGTCGCAATCAGGTCGTCCACAAGGAGGATGGATTCGCCCGCTTGCACGGCGTCTTCATGGATTTCAATGATGGCATCCCCGTATTCGAGCGCGTAGGAATTTTCACGGGTTTTCCAGGGCAATTTTCCTTTTTTCCGGATGGGCACGAAGCCGGCTCCGAGGCGGTCGGCCACGGCGGCGGCAAAGATGAACCCGCGGGCGTCGATGCCGGCGACCTTATCGATTTTCAGATGGCGGGTGAAATCGCAGAGCAGGGAAATCGAGTCGTGGAAGAGGGTGGCATTTGCAAGAATGGGAGTGATATCTTTGAAGACGATTCCGGGTTTCGGAAAATCAATCACATCACGGACAGCGGCGCGGAGGGCGAGGTGCGGGGTCATCGGACGGCCAGCCTACGCGTGAGACGACCGGATGGGAAATGCCAAAACCCGTTCAAGTCGTAAAAAATTGAGTGCTTTGTGATTGGCAGGGTGGCATATCCGGTTAAAACGGTCTGTCTTGATTTACCCACCCCTCGATCATTGGATCTGGTTGATTCCGGCATTTCTCATTGGAGCGTGCATTGGATCGTTTCTCAATGTGGTTATTTACCGGTTGCCGCTCGGGCTTTCCGTGAATGACCCGCGGCGTTCGTTTTGCCCGTTGTGCAAAGAACCGATTCCGCTGTGGTTGAATCTTCCGTTAGTGAGTTGGCTGTGGTTACGGGGCAAGTGCGCGGCGTGCGGCGGTGGCATTTCCTTTCGTTATGTGGTGGTGGAGCTTCTCACCGCATTGTTGTTTGCGGTGACGTGGTGGTTTTTCCCGCCACAGGTGGTGATATTTTTGTGGGTGATGCTTGCGTTATGGGTGGCCATTGCCTTCATCGATGCCGAGCATCTCATCATTCCCACGGGCCTGACATGGGCGGGATCGCTCGTCGGCTTGGGTGCTTGCGCGGTGTGGCCGCGCCTCCCGGCGATGGCGGGTGAGCCGGGCAACTGGCTCACCGGACTCCTGCATGGCGGGCTCGGTTGGTTGACTGGATTTGTCGGCCTCTGGCTTGTCGTTGAGTTGGGCAAACTGGCCTTTGGCAAGAAGCCGATGCATTTCGAAAATCCTGTGGCATGGCACTTGAAAGAACCGGTGGGCGATGAGGATCCGATGTGCTTTGTGATTGATGGTGAGGAAATCGCCTGGTGGGACATGTTCACGCGAAAGAGCGACCGTTTGGTCGTGGAATCCCCGGAGATCTTCGTCGACGCAGAACCCGTGGGCGGCGGAAAATTGGTCATCCGCGAGATGCAGATCGTTCTGCCCGATGGCACCGTCCGCCATCTCGCCCAGATGAAATCGCTTGCCGGAACCGCCACTTCCGCGGTGATCCCGCGTGAGGCCATGGGCATCGGTGATGTGCATTTGATGGGAATGATCGGCGCGTTTTTCGGTTGGTCCGGCGTAGTGTTCTCGCTGTTTTCGGCTTCGTTTATTGCCATCATTGCCGCGCTGATCGGCCGCATCGGCTTCGGAAAACAACTCCCGTTCGGCCCGTTCCTTGTCATGGGCGCCGTCACTTGGCTCTTCGGCGGATGGAAACTCCTCGCTTGGTATATGGATTTCCTGCAACCTCTCTGGATGCCGTGAGTCCCTGTCGCCTTGCTAACAGTTAGATCGGCCCAGGGAGTTGCGGGGATCGGTCCGTTCGCGTGAGCGCGGCCATGCAGGCATTGGCGGCCAGCCAGCCGGTGGAGAACGCGATTTGCAGGTTGAAGCCGCCGGTATCGGCGTCGAGGTCGACGAGTTCGCCGGCGAAATACAGAAGAGGGATCCTTTTGGATTCCATGGTGGTGGGATGGATTTCGGCTGTGGATACGCCGCCGGCGGTGATGATGGCTTCCTGGAACGGCCGATGGCCGGTGACGGTGAATCGGAAGTCCTTCATGCCTAACACAATGTTCCGTCGTTCCTTGGAGGTCAATTGATGGCCGGCCTTTCCTGCGGGGATGCCGGTGCGATCGAGAAATACCTGGATCATCTGGGCGGGCAGCCACTTGCGGCAAATGGAATCCATGCGGTGATTTCAGTTTGCCGTGAGGTCGCGGACCAACCGGAGATCGAGTTTGGTTTCATCGAGTGCGGGTTTCAGGTCGATTGACAATTCGACCCGGGCATTGTTCCGGAGAGCATCGACCATGAGTCGGCTCAACGTGAGAATGATCGGTCCGGAAATCCCAAACTCGGTGAACAACATCTCGCCGAACGCGTCCTGGGTTTTTTTGCCATGGATCCAAACCGCCGCTCTCACATTTTTCAGATTCAGTCCTTGGAGGCGTGGTGCCATATCTCCTGCGGTTTCGAGCGGAACCAGTGCCGGGCGCGGGGTTTCAATCGTATGCCCGGCTGAAGCGGCAAGTGAGTATCCATCGCCATTGGAACCGGTGGCCGGATAGGCCATTCCGCCGGTGCAAAGGATCACGGATTTCGCGCGGATCATTTCGTGGCCCCTCGTTGAATGAATCTTCAGTCCCGCGACGCGCCCGTCTTGCAGCACCAGATCGGTCACCTTGTGCCTGTATCGGATTTCAACCGGGTGTCGCGTCATCCATTGCATCAGTGAGTTGAGCACATCAGACGATCTGTTAGAAGATGGAAACACCCTGCCTCCCCGCTCGATAACAGTTAGACAGCCATTTTCATTCAGCAATCTCGTGATGTCATCGGAGAAGAAACGGGAGAAGGCATGCCTGATGAACCGGCTGTTAGGATGGATGTGTTTGAGGAATTCGTCGAGTGGGGCGGTGTTGGTGATATTGCATCGTCCCTTGCCGGTGAGCAGCAGTTTGCGTCCCGCGCGATCCATTTTTTCAAGGAGCAGGACCTTGCTGCCCAATTCTGCCGCACGGCCTGCGGCCAGGATTCCCGCGGCACCGGCACCGACGACGATGACGTCGTAGGGTGGTGGTGTGGCATCGCGGCCGCCTGAAAAATCGGTGAGGTTTTCGAATTCAGTCATCGGCGTCGGCCACCACGTTGGGATCGAGTCGCAAGCCGAGGGCCTTGAGTCCTTTGCCGTGAGGGCCGAAGAAGGCTTCGGGAAAGGGTTCGTCGCCGCGCACGGTGGACCAGGTCCATCGGCTGAACACGAGTGCGTCCTCATCGATGCAATCGGGTTTTGAGAAATCCATGTGAAGTGTTTGGGGGGCGAGTTGGGCTTGGGATTGGGTGGGAGCCTTGCTGGGGTCAGGATTGGTTTCGTTGAGTGGCACGTTGGGGATTAAGCAGGTGTAGGGGCTGGGGTCCGGAGTGTCTTGAAAGCACTCGGTCATTACGGGGGCCATGGCGACCAGTTGGTTCATGGGTTCCACGCCGAAGATGCGGCAGATCGTGTGGAGCACGGACGATTGATTGTAGAAGCGGTTGATGACTTGGCCCTTGCGTTTGGCATAGGGGCTGGCGATGAGGCAAAGCGAGCGTTGTCCATCCACATGGTCGACACCGGTTTGGGGGTCGTCCTGGATGGCAAAGACGGCCATATCGTTCCAGAACCGGCTGTGAGACAATCCGTCGAGGACCCGGCCGAGAGCCAAATCATTGTCGGCCACGCAGGCCCGCGGAGTCGGCCAATTTTTCCGACCGGCGACCGTGTGATCATTGGGGAGATAGAGAATGGTGAAATCGGGCAGGGATCCAGACGCTTCGAACTCGGCAAGGGCCTTGAGGAAGACATCGGCGCGGACCTGATCCGGGATGGCCATCTCCCATCCGGGGAAGCGCATGTCACTGTAACGACGCAGCGTTTCGATCTCATAACTGGAGGTGAATTCCGGGCCGGCGGTCTGGGTAGACCAGGCAGTGTAGTAATCGCTCCAAACCGGGCGGGTTTTTGAGGTGACGATGCCGAGTTCGCCGAAGTTGCGGAATGAAAGGCCTTTGCGAAGGAGGTGATCCCAGATGAAGCCGCAGCCTGCATACGAGAGAGGATCAAGGCCGAAGTTATAGGGTGAGCGGGCGTTGCTCCAATCTTTTTCCCGATACGGCGTGGTCAATCCCTGCACCGTCCATTGGTGGCCGTCGCTCGAGCGCACGCCACTGCAATAATAGTTATCTAACAATACAAACTCATCGACAATCGCGTGCGTGTTCGGGGTAGTTTCTCTGGGGAACTCGCAGAATTTGGGTTCGGCATTGCCGCGACCGATATCGCCGAGCACCGGGTCGAATTTTTTGTTTTCCTTGATGATATAGACGACATGTTTGATGGGGGATGGTTCACCAACGCGATCGGGGACTGGCTTGGGGGCGGCTCCTGTGAGGGCGCGGGCCTGTGCCCTGAGAATTTCCGGGAATCGAAACCCCTGCCGCGCGACTTCGGTCATTTTGGCCAATTCTATCGGGTCGGTAGGGAGGATGATTTTTTGGAGGTTGCCCTGATAGCCATAAATGTTGCCGACAAAGAGCTCGTTGCCGCGCACGCAGAGCGCGCTGGGAAATCCCCCGGCGGCGAGGAAGGCGAAGGGTGCCTGCGGTTTTGCGGGGTCGATCATGGCGACGGCGTTGTTGCCGGCATTGACCGCGAACACGGAGCCATTGCCGCACGCGATGCCATTGGTGAGGCTCCCATAGGGAAGCGAGGCCTCGGGTTTTGTGCCGAGTTGTTTGATCCGTTTGCGTGTCGCCACATCGATGACGGAGATGCCATCGCCGCTGGAATCGACCACCAGAAGTTGTTTGCCATCGGGTGTGAGAGTCATGGCTTCCGGGTGAATGCCGGTGATGATTTCGGCAACGACGGCACTGCGTTTCAATTGGATGACCGCAACGGATCCGCGAAGCGCGACTGACCGGTCATCGACTGCCACCTCGGCACCCGCGGATTTTTCGGTTTTGTCTCCGACGCGGGGGAGGCTGCCGCCGAACTGGCTCACAAAGGCGGTTTTGCCATCGCGAGTGAGCACGACCGCATAGGGGCAAATCCCGACGGGGATTCTGGAGATCACCTCGCTTGTTGCGAGGTCGATCACGACGACTTCGTGAGTGAGTGACAATGCGACGATGGCCCGTTTGCCATCCGGGGTGATGGCAACACCGAGCGGATTGGCTGTTTTTCCGTTAGGGATCAATGGGATGGCAGGCTTGAATGTCAAATGGCCTGCCTCGTCGAGAGTGGCGGGGTATAAATTCCGCAGATTGCCGGTGAAATAGAGAGTGGTGCCGCCGGGTCCGACCGCAATGCCGTGCATCGATCCTTGATCCGGTTTCCCCTGGGGCTCTTTGGGAAAGGGAACCTGCTCGATGATTTGGAATGTGTTAGAATCCACCACGTTCAGGTGGGTCTGGGTTTTGACGACGAGGAATTTGCCCTGCTGTGCGAGCACCATGTCCATGATCCTTCCCTTGACGCGGATCGAGGTTCCTGCCGGATGGATGGAATGTCCGGTGGCGGCAAAGTCCGGCAGCTCTCCCTTCAATGCATCGTCGCGTGCGGGGACTTTAACGGGTGCCGCGGGATTTTCCGTGCGCGTCTTTTCAGGGGATGCGACCGGTGCGCGTGGACTGCTGAAACCTGTGGCGTCGGGCAGCGCCGCACCCGCTTGAAGCGTGAGGCTGGCGATCAGCAAAACAATCAGGCGGCGCAACGCCAAAGCATTCGAACAAACAGATAGAGTCGGGATCATCGGGAATTTATTGAATGCGTCGCTCGTTCGCCAGTGGATTCGTTGATGAGCCAAGTAGCGGCCTCCTTGGCAAAATAGGTGAGGATCATCGAGGCCCCCGCCCGCTTGATGGCCACAAGTGACTCAAGCACGATGGCGCGTTCATCGAGCCAGCCGCCAGCGGCCGCGCTCTTGAGCATGAGATACTCGCCGCTGACCTGATAGGCGGCCACCGGCAACGTGGTGGTTTCCCTGACCTTGGCAATGATGTCAAGGTAGAGGCCGGCCGGCTTGACCATCAGCATGTCCGCTCCCTCCGCCTCGTCCAGCAGGGTTTCCCTGACCGCTTCCCGCGAGTTCGCGGGATCCATCTGATAGGTCGTTTTATCGCCTTCCTTCGGCATGGAATCGAGCGCCCCGCGGAACGGCCCGTAAAAGGCCGACGCATATTTCGCAGTATAACTCAGGATGAGGACATTCGTGAAATCCTCCGCGTCAAGCGCGTCACGGATCGCGGCAACACGCCCGTCCATCATGTCGGATGGGGCGACAATGTCCGCCCCGGCCCGGGCGTGGCAAAGTGCCTGCTGGCAAAGGACATCCACCGTTTCATCGTTGAGAATGGTCAGTTCTCCGCGCGCGTTGCGCCTGACTATGCCATCGTGGCCGTCCGAGTTATAGGGATCGAGCGCGACGTCGGTGATGACACAGAGTGTCGGGTGCGCTGCCTTGATCGCGCGAATCGCCCGTGGAACGAGGCCGTTGTCGTTAGATGCCTCGCGGGCTTGTGGAGACTTCAGCGATTCATCGATTTTCGGGAAAAGCACGACGGCGGGAATACCGAGGGCATGGGCCGCGCCGGCCTCGCGCACCAGGTTTTCTAACGACCACCGGGTCACGCCCGGCATTGCGGCAATCGGCGTGTCCACTGCGTCCTCGTGCAGAAATAGGGGCAAGATGAAATCGGCTGGAGCCAGGGTGGTCTCGCGGACCATCGCGCGGATGGCGGGGGTTTGGCGGTTGCGACGTGGGCGGTGCATTGGGCGTGGTGTTAGATGTTAGACGGCCACGGGTGCCTTGATATGGGGATGAGGGTCATAGTCGTCCAACCGGATATCCTCAATGGTGAAGGCGTCAATATCCCGCACCTGCGGATTGAGCCAGAGCGTCGGCAAGGGCCTTGGCTCCCGGGAGAGTTGGAGTTGCGCTTGTTCCAGATGGTTCTGATAGAGATGCACATCACCGAAGGTGTGTATGAAATCGCGCGCCTCATAATTGCATACATGGGCGACCCATAGGGTGAGCAGGGCGTAGGACGCGATGTTGAAGGGCACGCCGAGAAATAAATCCGCGCTGCGCTGATAGAGTTGGCACGAGAGTCCGGGCCGGCCGCCATCCTGCGCCTCGTGCACGTAAAATTGAAATAACAAATGGCACGGCGGCAACGCCATTTGGTGGATCTGGCCGACATTCCATGCGGAGACGATGTGACGCCGCGATGATGGGTTGCCGAGCAGTCCGTCGATGAGCAGTTGGATCTGGTCGATGGAGCGGCCATCCTGAGTGGGCCAGGCGCGCCATTGTTTGCCATAAACGGGGCCGAGTTCGCCTTGGTCATCTGCCCAATCGTCCCAGATGGTGACGCCGTTTTCCTTGAGGTAGCGGGTGTTGGTTTCACCGCGAAGAAACCATAACAATTCATGGATGATCGAACGCAGGTGGAGTTTTTTAGTGGTGATGCAGGGGAATCCGGCGCGCAAATCATAGCGGGTTTGGCGACCAAAAACCGAAAGCGTGCCTGTGCCGGTGCGGTCAGAATGCCGGGCCCCGTTGGCCAGCACGTCCCGCATCAAATCAAGGTAAGCTTTCACGACCGCAATGCATCCATCAAACGCGAGGTTTCGGCAAGCAAGAAGGTCCGGGTGCGGGTTTTGTGAGTCGCCGTGGTGCCGCCGCATCATGGTTCGAATGTTGACGGATGGGCGGCAAACGAGCAGGATAGGTGGAATCCCAATCCAAACCACTTATGGAAATTCACGGAACCGTGCAGGACATCCTCCAAAACAAGGGCACCGAGGTCTGGACCACCACTCCGCAGAGCACGGTGTATGAAGCCATCGGCCTGATGGTTGAAAAAGACATCGGCGCACTCGTCGCCGTCGAGGACGGCCAAGTCATCGGCGTGCTCTCTGAGCGCGACTACAGCCGGAAAGTCGTCCTGCATGGCCTGACGTCGCGTGAGACTTTGGTCGGTGAGATCCTCGCCCGTCCGGCCATCATCGTTCAGAGTTCTGATAGCATCGAGAAGTGCATGCAACTGATGACGTCCCACCGCATCCGTCACCTGCCTGTTGTGGATGGCGGATGCCTGCTTGGGCTGGTTTCCATCGGGGATCTTGTCAGTTGGGTGATGCACAGCCAGCGCCACACCATCCTGCAGTTGCAGGGATATATTTCCGGCGAGTATCCGGGGTGAAGAATGAGCGCCGCCTCAAAGAAACGCCGTGGGCCGCCGACCCCGAAGGTATGCGGCTGCGCTCATGCGTTTGCCTCCATCGGGTTGCACTGTGATCAGTTTGAGGGAACCGGTGCCGCAGCCGATGATGAGATCGCCACCCTCGATGGAAATTTGGCCAGGATCTAACAGGATGCCAGACACCTCTGTGGGCGGATAGATTTTGAGGCGCTGTGTTTTGCCTCCTTCAATGGCCTGGGTGAAGGTTCCCGGCCACGGGTCATAGGCGCGGATCCGGCGTTCGAGCGCGGCGGCCGGTTGCGACCAATCGAGTTGCCCCGAGTGGCGCTCCAATTTCGGCACATAACTCGAATGCGCGGCATCCTGTGGGTGGCGTTCGGCGCTGCCATCCGCGAGTTGTGCGAGCGTTTCCGCGAGCGTTTCGACGGCGAGGTGGGCGAGCCGGTCGTGCAGGCTGCCGCCTGTTTCATCGGCGGCAATTCGGATCGATTTGGAAAGGATCACGTCGCCCGCGTCGAGCTCGCGGACCACATGCAGGCTGGTGACGCCGGTCTCGGCATCACCGGCGTCGATCGCGGCCTGGATGCACGATGCGCCGCGGTATTTTGGAAGCAACGAGGCATGCAGATTGATGATCGCCTTGCTGGCGAGCGTGAGAATGTCGTGGCGCAGGATCTGCCCGTAAGCCATGACTACTAACCATTCAGGCTTGAGTGCGGCTAACAGTTCAATGGCATCCGAGGTTTTTTCGGGTTGCAATACCGGGATTCCCGCGGCGAGGGCTGCGGTCTTGATCGCCGGGGGGTGCGGCGTTTGGTGCCGCCCCACCGGTTTATCCGGCTGGGTGACCAAGGCGAGCGGGCGCGGCCCGTGCTCTAGCAGATGCCGGAATGCCGGAATGGCGATGTCTCCGGTGGCGATGAAAACGAGCCGCATGCCGCAATAAATGTTAGGCGATCTGGCTGCTCATCTGTTGGAACACCGGCAGAGTGATGATCCGTTGGATCATTTCCGATAGCACCTTCACCGGCGGCTGAGTCGCGTCGATCGTGATGATGCGGTCCGCCGGATAGAATTGCAAAATCGGTTTAGTCGCCGCATCATAGGTGGCGATGCGTTGGTCGATCACCCGGTCGCTCGCGTCATCGATCCGGTTGTCCTTGAGTGCCCGCTTGCGCAGGCGCCGGGCCAGTTCATCACGGTTCGGACAGGACAAATGAAACACTTGGTGCACCTCAACATGTTGGTCGAGCAATTCCGCCTGACGAACATTGCGCGGGATGCCGTCCAAAATCAGAAAATCAATGTCCGGCTTGTAAATGTGCGTGTTGGCCAAATTGTCGATCTGGGCCTTCCAGAGATGGATCGTCAACTCGTCGGGAACCAACTCGCCGCGGCTTGAATAACTGACAAATTGTTTCCCAATCGCGGTGCGGGTGTCGAGTGACCGGAACACATCCCCACAGGCACAATGGAAAAATCGGGGAATGCTGCCCAAAATGATGCCTTGCGTTCCCTTGCCGGATCCCGGTGGCCCCAAAATCAGGAACGCGGGCTTTTTTGTGTTGTGATCGAATAAACTCATAGGATCTCGGAGAGGCTAGGCTGCCCGACACGCAGCGGCAAGGATCAATTACTCGCCCGCGGCGGCTAAAAAAACCAGAACGGGAACCAACAATGCAAGATTCGCCAGCACCCTCAATGTGTCCATCGAGAATTGGGATCGCAGCCGGTTGATGATATACAACAGCGCGGATCCTGTTAGAATGGCGTAATAGAACGGCCGCGCCGCCTGCCCGTAGTCCAGCAACGCAAACACCAGCGATGCCGCACCCAGAAGAATCAATGGAAGCGTGAGCGACAATTCATGAGAGGCATGAATCTCAAGATCCACCGACCGCGAGGCGTTTTCCCACAAGTCGATCGCCGAGATGTTGAGAATGCACAGCACCGCGAAACAAACAAATTCCCTGGACGCCAGCAGGTCATAAATCCCGTATTCCCACCGGTATAAATGCGCCATCATCGCCGTGCCAAACGCGAACGCCAATCCGGCGAGCACATTTTTCGTGAGCGGCACCTCGCGGGCTGCCTGATAGGTGAGCATCGATAAGCCGAAAAAACCGGCGACCAACACGCCGCCAAAGAGCAGGTGCTTGTAAATGGTCATCGGAATTTTGGTGAGCACTAACAGCAGCGCAAGAGTGAATGCCGCGATCACGCCGCCGCGGAATACCCTCTGGTGCCGCTGGTGGAATTGGTGGCGGATCGCCAGCATGTCCGTCGACGCGCCACGCAACGACACATCGAGCAGGCGGTCTGTCATATAAATCCCCCAGACGACCAAGCCCAGCGAGACATAGGCCTCCCAAGGATGGTAACCCAAACGCCAGGTCTTCGCGAAAAGATAGAGCCAAGACACCGCCACCAGCGGGGCGTCCATGCTCAGCAGGTTGGGATAGAGCCAAAACGGCTTGCGTTGCTCGGCGGGCACGACGCGCGGAAGATCCCTGAGCCAAGCGCCGAAGGCAAGCGTTCAATGCGAAGGAACCGATTATGCCATGATTTCCAGCGCCACGCGGTCGACCGTGGCCCGCCCCGCAAGACACTCAATCAAGGCCCAGCCAAAATCCATCGCTGTACCCGCACCGCGCGATGTGATCAGGTTGCCGTCCACCACCACGCGCTCATCAAGGCCTCCTCCGAGTTCTTCACGCACTGAGTGATAAGCGGTGAAACGGCGGCCTGACAACAAGCCTGCATCTAACAGAACTAAGGGAGCCGCGCAAATTGCGGCCACGGGTTTGCCCGCGTTGGAAAAATTTTTGGCCAATGAGGCGGGGCGGCCGTCGCTGCGCATGAGTGCGACGCCGGGGCCGCCGGGGATGAGCAGCAGGTCGAAGGTGGATGGATCGAGATCGGCAAGGGCGGCATCCGCCTCGAGCCGGAGGCCACAGCGGCCGGTTGCACACTTGGCATCCAGCGAGGCAATTACCACCTCGATGCCAGCACGACGGAGCAGATCCACGGGAGTGACGGTTTCAATTTCCTCGAAGCCGTCAACTAACAGACATAACACGCGTTTTTTCATGAGTTTGGTATGGTTAGGGTTAAAGCAATCCGACGGCGCGCCGGACGCGGATGAGGGTTTTGGACGCTTCTTCCCGGGCGCGGGCGGCACCCTCGGCGAGCACCTGCTCGACATATCCGAGGTCTGCGAGGACATCCTTCCGGCGCACACGCATCGGCGCATAATAATCCCAGTAGGCGTCGGCAAGGCGGCGTTTGAAATCCCCATAGCCGATGCCGCCACGTTCATGATCATCCACCATGGCGGCATAATCTGCAGCGCTGGCGTAGAGCTTGTAAAGCGCGAGAATCGTCGAATTTTCGACCGACTTGGGAGCCTCCACTGGGGTCGAGTCGGTGGTGATTTTCATGATGAGTTTTTTCAATGGTTTTTCCTCGCCGAAGATGGGCAGGGTGTTTCCATAACTTTTGCTCATTTTCCGTCCGTCGAGGCCGACGACGACGGCGGTGTCCTCGCGGATGATCGGTTCGGGAAGAACGACGCAGTCGTCGCCGAAGGTTTCGTTGAGTTTCACGGCAATATCGCGTGTGACTTCGAGGTGTTGTTTTTGGTCCTTGCCGACCGGCACCTGGTTCGAATCGTATAACAAAATGTCCGCGGCCATCAGAACCGGATAGGCAAACAGTCCATGATTGGGGGCGATGCCTTGGGCGATCTTGTCCTTATACGAGTGGCACTTCGACAGCAGGCTCATCGGACAAACGGTCGAAAGAATCCAGGCCAATTCATTGACTTCCGGCACGGC
The DNA here is from genome assembly GCA_903930425.1 of Akkermansiaceae bacterium. Classification (GTDB taxonomy): domain Bacteria; phylum Verrucomicrobiota; class Verrucomicrobiia; order Verrucomicrobiales; family Akkermansiaceae; genus Luteolibacter. Next base: position 16,129 of record CAIYYV010000427.1, read on the forward strand.
GCTTTGGCGGAAAAAAACCGCGCGGCTTGGGTCGAGGCCGCAGGCGAGGAAATCGACGGCGAGTTCGCGCACGTTTTCGCGCAGGGCGGCCGGGTCCTGCGAGGAGGTCATCGCATGGTAGTCGGCTATGAAATAAAACGCCTCTCCAAGCTCCTGCAGGCGCACGGCGGGTTCAATCGCGCCGAAGTAGTTTCCCACGTGGAGTTTTCCGCTAGGTTGAAGGCCGGTCAGAATTCGCATGGCGTGCAGTATGCAATGCTTGTCAGGAATGGGTCAAGCGACATGCCGCACGGTTTTGTGCTGCGCATGAAGGAGTAGGGACGTCCAAGCTCCTCAAGCATGGCGATTCCGGGCGGGCCATAGTCTAGCAGATACATGTCCGCATTGAGGAGTAGGGATGTCTCGTCTCGTCCCGCCCGGCCCGCTTAAAAAAAACTTAAGAAAAATTGATTGTTTGGAGATTTTAAACTTGCGTTGAGAGAGGGTGGATTTTAGGGAATGCACAGCCAAACGAGTAGGGCCGTCATTGATGGGATAGATCTCCGGGGGGAGATTTGCCGGTCATGGCCTGAGCCGCCAAGCTACCCAGAAGCGCGCGTTGTGAAATCCGGGGGGATAACCAGCGCGCGCTTCTATTGGGTGGGTGTGCGTCATGCCGGGCCTCCGCCGTTTTTCTAACGGAAGCTTGCGCCGATTTTCTGGCTCAATGCGGAGAGCACTTTTTGGTGGGCGGCATCGATTTCCTCGGACTTGAGGGTGCGAGCATCGGAGCGGTAGTGGAACCGGTAGGCGACGGATTTCCGGCCTGCGGCGATTTTTGTGCCGCTTGGGTCGGTGAAGAGATCGAAGCACTCGAAGGCGGCGAGCAGGGGTTCTGCGCATTTGTCTAACACTGATTCGATTTCGGCATTGGGCAGGGCGACGGGCAGGTCCATTGCGGCATCGCGCGAGGATCCGGGGAACTGCGGCAGGTCATCGACGTGGCGGGTTCCTGCGAGGCATTTTCGCAGTTTTGAGAGGTCCAGTTCGGCGACAAAAACGGGCGAGGAAAAATCGCATTCGCGTTCGCGGGCGGGTTTGAGTCTGGCGAAGACTCCGAGAGTTTGTCCGTCGGCCTTCACGTCGCAGGCCAGGGCGAAGCCGTCGCGATCTTTGGGTGAGAAGCGGACGGTTTTGTTAGGGACGAGTGCGGCGACGATGCCTTGGAGGTCATGCAGGTCGGCGGGGCGGGAGGTTTGGTTCCAGCCGACAGGGGTGGTGTCGCCTGATAGAAGAATGGCGAGGGTATCGGATTCCTGGTCGTTCGATTTTCCGCCGCCGGCGTTGCGGAAGACGCGGCCCATTTCGAAAAAGCGGAGCGACTTCGCTTGTTGGCGCGTGTTTCTCACAGCGGACGCGACGAGTCCCGGGACGAGGCTCGGGCGCATGACGGCGTGATCTTCGCTGAGTGGGAGTTTGACGCGGATGACATCGCCATCGAGCAGCGGGCGGAGCGGCAGCGAGTCCACAAGTTGCGAGTCCGCGATCAACTTGATCGTTTGGCACTCGTAGAGTCCGAGCGCGGCGAGTCGGCGGCGCAGCGACATATCCGCATCATAGTCGGCATCCACGGTGCTGGCAGGCACGAACGACCCGCGCAGGCGGGACGGCACCTTGGCGAGTCCGTGGACGCGGGCGACTTCTTCGACGAGGTCGATGTGGCGATGGAGGTCGGCGCGGAACGACGGCACGGTCCAGAGGCCCTCGCTATTTTGGGTGAGTCCGAGGCGGGTGAGGATTTCCTCCGCGGCGGGCAGGGAGATCGAGCCGCCCATCAACTGGTCGAGTTTTTCGGCGTCGAGGGCGACGGCTTGGGCGGGCGCAGGCGCGGTTTCTGCGGTTTGTTGAAACGATTCGCAGGCAGTGCCGCCGGCGATTTCGAGGATGAGCTTCACGGCCATGGCCGAGGCGGGGAGGACACCTAACGGATCCACACCGCGCTCAAAGCGGTATGAGGAATCCGACGCCAGCCCGGTGCGGCGCGATGTGCGGCGAATGCCCTGCGGTGTGAAGCAGGCGGATTCTAACAAAATATCGGTGGTGGATTCCGTGACGCCGCTTTGCAGGCCGCCCATGACGCCGGCGAGTGCGAGCGCGGTGCCGGCCTCATCGGCAATCACGAGGTCGTCCGGGGTGAGTCGGTGTTGGGAGGCGTCGAGCGCGATGAACGTCTCACCCTCATTGGCGTGGCGGACGACGATGCCGCCGCGCAGCTTCGAGGCGTCGAAGGCGTGGAGCGGTTGGCCGAGTTCGTGAAGCACATAATTCGTGACATCCACCAGGTTGTTGATCGGTCGCAGGCCGATCGACTCGATCCGTCGTTGCAGCCAGGCCGGGCTTGGCCGGATGGTGACGCCGGTGATGCGGACGGCGGCATAGAGCGGGCAGGCGGTGGGCGAGTCGATCCGGATCGTCGTGGCGGTCGTGGCGTCGGCGCGCGTCCGTGGAATTTGCGGGATTTCCAGCGGTTTGAGTGGGGTTTTGAGGAGGGCGGCCAATTCGCGGGCCATGCCGCGGTGGCTGAGGAGGTCCGGGCGGTTCGGGGTGACCTCGAGTTCTAACATCACGTCCGATTCGAACATCTCGCGGACGGGTTTTCCGATCACCGAGTCGTCCGGCAGGATGAGCAATCCGTCGACATCCGGGGGCAGACCGAGTTCCGAGGCGGAGCAGAGCATGCCGTTAGAGGCGACCTTCCGCATGACGGTCTCGCCGATGGTGAAGCCGCCGGCGAGTTCCGCGCCGGGCAGTGCGCAGGGCACCTTGTCACCTACCTGATAGTTTTGCGCGCCGCAAACGATTTGACGCGGTGTCCCTTCGCCTGCATCGACTTGGGTGACTTTCAAGCGGTCGGCATTCGGGTGGGGGGCGGCCTCGAGGATGCGGGCGACGACGATTTTTTCCGAGGTGATGCCGGTGGCATGGATGCCCTCGACCTCGACGCCGGCAAAGGTGAGCAGGTCATCGAGATCCTTGATCGATTTGCTCGAGAGGTCGAGGTGAGTGGCTAGCCAGTTGAGGGAGATGTTCATGAGAATTGGCGGAGAAAGCGCGCGTCATTTTCGATGAGAAGCCGGATGTCCTTGATGCCCCAGCGGATCATGGCCAAGCGGTCGAGGCCCATGCCGAAGGCGAAGCCGGTGACCTTTTCGGGGTCGAAAATCCGGTCCTTGCGTGATTGGCAGATCGCCTCGAACACGGCGGGATCGACCATGCCACAACCGGCGACCTCGATCCACCGCGGTGATTGACCCTTGATCTGAAGTTGGACATCGATTTCAAAACTCGGTTCGGTGAATGGGAAGAAATGCGGGCGGAAGCGGACGTCGGTGGCCGTGCCAAACAACTCGCGCAGGAAATACTCTAACGTGCCTTTGAGGTCGGGCAGTGAAACGTCATCATCGACATAAAGCCCCTCGAGTTGGTTGAAGACCGACAAGTGGGTGGCGTCAATCTCGTCGCGGCGGTAGGCAGATCCCGGTGCGATGATGCGGACGGGCGGCGACTGGGATTCCATGGTGCGGATTTGCACGCTCGACGTGTGGGTGCGCAGGAGTTTTCCCGAGTGGAAATAGAACGTGTCTTTTTCATTGCGCGCCGGGTGGTCTGCCGGGGTGTTGAGCGCGTCAAAACAATGGAACTCGTCCTCGATTTCCGGGCCGTCCGCGAGCGCGAACCCCATGCGGCGAAGGATACCGATCGCTTCGTCGCGGATCAGGGTGAGCGGATGAAGCGCGCCGGCCATCACCGTGCGGGGGGGCAGGGTGACATCGATGCCCGCGAGCGCCGCGCGGTCTGTTAGATCCCGGAGGGTGACTTGTTTTTCCTCGAGGGCGGCGGTGATGGCGGCGCGGGCGGCGTTGAGAAGCTGGCCGAATGCGGCCTTATTTTCCTGAGGCACGTCTTTGATGCCGGACGCGATTCCCGTGAGGCTGCCTTTTTTTCCGAGGACGGCGACGCGGGCGTCTTCGAGCGAGCGCTCGTCGCGCGCCGCCATGATTTGCACCAGTGCCTCAGATTGGATCGCTTCGATTGACTCGTTCATGGGAAACGCGTTGGGCCATAAACGAAAACTCCCTGCCGGTCAAAGCCAAGCTGACAGATGCTTAAAAACCGGGAGAAACGCGGCTTGTGTCGCCTTGTGATTGGGGCGGGGATCTATCGGAGGGTGCGTCCCTTTTCCCGCGCGGTCACGGGACGGTCGGCAACCGGAGGTCCTTGAGTGGCTACCTTCACGGGCGGACGACCCGGAGTCTGATAAAGCGTTTCCCGGCGCTGCCGAGTGGCACGGTGTCGCGTGTTTTCAGGATCGTGCTGGATTGGGTTTCAATGAATGTCTGGTCGGTGCGCCATTGGGACATATCGGCGCTGACCTCAACCGTGAACGCAAGGTCCGTCGCATTCGGATTCTTGGTAACGGCAAGCCGGAGGAACTTGCCGCCATCCACGACTTCGATGTCGGGGACGAGCGCAGCCACAAGAGAGCTGGAAAGCTTGGGATTCAGAGCCAGTGCGTATTCAATGAGGTTTTCGATGCCGTCGAAATCGGGGTCGGCGTGATCGCCCGCCACGAGCGGGTTGGAGGCATTGGCACCAAAGGTGGTCGACTGCCATTGTTGCTGGGGCGTGCCGGTCACAGTGATGGTGAGGCCGGCGGTGGCCGCGAGGGATCCCGCATCGGTCACGCGCACCGTGAATGCATTGCTGCCGAGATCGGTGACGGCGGGCACGCCTGACAGGCCGCCGTTGCTGGAAACTAACAACCAGTTAGGACCGCTGACTTTCGCGAAGGTGAGTGAGTCGCCGGCGTCCGGGTCGGTGGCACGCGCCACAAGGGAACCCGTGAAGGCCACGGTGGCCGCGGCACTGCCGCCGTCGATCGGATCCGCGAGAAACGAGGGAGCGGAATTCGGCGGACTGTATGCAAGCAACAGGTTGTTGCCGTCCACCGCGAGTTGCACCGACCAAGTGCCCGTGGCCGTGGGGAAGGCGGTCGCGTCCACGGAAAATTGCCCCGCTGAAAAACCGGTGACACCGCCCGTGGTTTGAACGAGCGGGAAGGTTTTCGCCTGGTTGGTGAAATTCACAAGCGACTTCTCGCTCACAACTACTATGATGCTAGTAGCTCCTGTGAGGTTCAGCGAGGTTGCGACGAGGCAATCATGGCCAGTGCCCGCCGCGCCCGTCCAATCGGCCGCCTGCCAGGAAATCCGCGACGCGCTTGCCAGGGTGACCGCGCCGGTGCTGAGTGTGCCCACGCCGTCGCCGGGGGCGAGAGTGCCGGAGACGCTGAGCGCGCCGGGCAGCGTGCCGGAACCTTCCAGCGTGCCGGCGACCGTGACCGCACCGGTGCCGCTGTGACGGCCGTTGACGCGCAGGGTGCTGCCGGTGCCGACCGTGGTCGTGCCTGCATAAGTATTAGATGCTGTTAGAATGGTGGTGCCGGTGCCGGTGGTGGCCACGTTGCCGGTTCCGCCGATGAGTCCGTCGAGTGTGAGGGTGGCAAAGCTGGAGTTCAGGGTGGCGGTGACGCTGGCATTGACGGTGATCGGGTTGGCGAGGGTGCGTGCGGCTCCGCCATTGGCGGTGGCCAGGGTGGCATTGCCGGTCACGGTGACGGTTCCGGTGCCGAGCACGCTGTTGTTAGAAGAAACGCGGAGGATGCCATTGGCGAGGTCGGTGCCACCGGTATACGAGTTTGTTCCGGAAACCGTCACGTCCTGGCTGCTGGAATTGGTCATGGCGCCGCCGACACGGAGTTTTCCCGCGCCGCTCATGGCATTGGCAAAGGTCCACGTGTTCGAGTGGCTCAGTGTGAGCACCCCGTGGTTCACCACGGTCGCAGTGCCAAGCGTCCCCGTGGTCCCGGCCGAGGTGTCCGTGCTGATGCCGCCGAGTCCGCCGACGCGGACGGAGCTCAGCCGGCCAGTGATGCCATTATGTGTTGCGCCGCCGATCGTGAGGGTGCCGGTCAGCGTGTTGGTTCCCGTGAGGATGAACCCCAAATCATCGTTATCAAACGAATTGGTGGCACCGGTTTCCTTGAAGATGAGATTTCCGCCGCCGCTGAACACGCCGTTCAACTTGAGCGAGCGACCCGCGCCCGTGTAGATTTGTTGGTCCATCACGGAGGTGGTGTCCATTGTTAGGAAAATGTTAGAATTCCATGTCCAGTTGCCCTGGGTGGATAAAATGCCGCCGTCTGCCAGGGTGCCGCCACTGAGGGTGATTGTGTCCGCAGCGGTGTTAGTGCCCCAGGCTTCGGTGGTGTTGCGCAGGCCGCGCAGGGTGGTTCCCGTGTTGACGATCCATTTGCCACTGAACCCGGCCAGGCCCGACCCCGATCCCGACCCTTGATTCAAGTCGACCACTCCGCCGCCGGTGACGGTGAGGGTGCCGGTGCCATCGAGATTGGCGTTGGGTCCGGTCGTGCCGGTGTTGCCGAAGCGCAGGTTGCGTCCGCTGGCGACGGTCCACGTTTGACTGCCATTGAACACAGTGGTGATCGAGTTGATGACCAGGTTTTGATTGGCGGTGGACATATCAATGCCACCGGACCCGAGCGTGAGAGTTCCGGAAGCGGTGGCGGCCGCGGTGCCACCGATCGAGATCAGACCGGCGGCGGTGCCGGTGAGGTTTCCTATGGCGATGCCCTTCCATGTCACTGCGGATCCGGGCAGCACTGCGGCGAGGGAACCCGCGGTGTTGTAAGTGCCATACCATGTGGCCACATCGATCGTCGAAGGGGCCAGGGCACCGACCCAGCTTGTCCCGAGATGAAGCGAGTCGGTGTTATCAGCCTTGATGTTAGACCGCACGAGGATCACGAGCGAGGCCTCGGCGAAGAATCCGGTGGTATCAGTGGCGCGGACGACAAAGGTGTTCGTGCCGAGATCCGCCTGCAAGGGCGTGCCGGAAAGCGTTCCGTTCTCCGCCACGTTCAGCCAGGTGGGTCCGCTCACTTTGCTGAATGTTAGAGTATCACCAAAGGGTCCATCGGGATCGGATCCAAAAACAGTGAGTGCTTGCCCGGTGTAGGCGACGTTCATCACGGCATCGCCTGTGCTGATTGGCGAAGCCGACCATAGAGGCGCGTGAGGCGTGTCGCCAAGGGTCACCGTCGCGGGTGTCACGTCATAACTGTAAGCGCCGGAGGCAAGGGTGAGCACGACGGTTTCCGGGCCTTCGGCGAGTGCATCCGCCAGCGGGGTGACATCGAGAGTGACAGTGGCTGCGCCATCCGGCATGCTGATGGAGGTCGCGAGTGTCGTATAGTCAGTGCCGTTGGTCGCGCTTCCTGATAGAGTGAAATTCACCGTGAGCGCGCCGCTCAACGACCCGCTTCGGGTGAATGTGAACGTGCCGGAATCCGGCCCGGCCTCGGACGCGACCGCATCGGTCGCCATCACGCTGACCGTGCTGGCGGCGGTGAGGGTGAGCGTGACTTCGTCGTAGGTAGTGACCGCTGTGTCGGATGCGGTGAGACGAAGGACATAAGTGCCGGGGGTGTTGAAAGTGGCAGTGGTCGCGGCCACTGCCGCATTGGCAAATGTGACCGTTCCCGGCCCGCTGATTTGGCTCCACGTCTGGGTCATCGCTGCGGGCAGTCCGTCGTCGCTTGTGGTGCCCGCCAGTGTGACGGCGGCCGGGATCACTCCTCCGGCATCCGGGCCGGCGTTGGGGATCGGGCCGATGTTGCCGCTGCTCGGAAATCCGCTGAGATTGTCAAACACCACAGTGTTGAGAGTGCCACTGGTGCTGGAGGATCCGTTAGAAACCGCAAAACCCACGAGCAGGCTGTTAGGCATTGCAGTGGTGAATGTATAAGATGACCGTTGGATCCAGGTGGCACCGTTGTCCGTGGAGTAATAACCGGTGAATGCCTGTCCGCCCGTGCCGGTAGCCGGGTTCCCGCCACTGCGAACGAGTCGTTGCCACACCGGCAGGCTGATGCTCGGGATGGACTGATATTGCGTGGATCCACCGGCGGTGCTCCGGTATTGGAAGGCCACGGTCGTGCTCGATTCATGGGTGAGTGCGATGTTGCGGCTGTTAGAAACCGTGCTCTCGCGCGCCATGAGTGCGGCGTGCTGACCGTAGGCAGCAGCCAAGCTTTTGCTGGCCACACGCGAGCGCACATCAAAATCGCCGCTGAGGGATTTATAGAAGAAGTGGCAGCTGTCGGATGTGTTATAAATGTCCGCGCCTGATCCGTTGACGGTGACCGATCCGTTGGCATTGAGCACGCCGCTGCCCGCGCGGGGTTCGGACAATCCGGCATTGACCCAATTGGCGATCACAGTGCTCGTCACATTGACCGTCACATCCACAGTGGATGGCAGGCCGCCGTTATCGAGGGTGCAGCGGAGCGCATACGACCCCTCGGCCGAGAACGTGGCCCCGGTGGCAAGCGCGTTCGGGTGCGTGAAAGTTGTCGTTCCGGGTCCGCTCGTTTGTGTCCATGCGAGGGTGGCACTCGGCGACGGCGGACTGGCGGTGACTTCTAACAAGAGGCCCGCTCCGGGACGGAGGGTCACCTCGTTGGTGGCGGGGGTCACAAGGCTCAGGGTGGCATTGATGACGTTGTCATAGATGCCGCCTGTAAGATATTCCAGATAGGCACCGTCGATCGGGAGATCATTGTTTGCCGGGGCGGACGCGCCCGGTTTCTGCCATGCCACGGCGCAATGGTCTCCACCGGTGCCCTCCTTGTGCCGAACCTCGATGTAGTAACGATTGCCGGCCACCATGTTGATAAAAGCCGATTGACCGCCGCTCGTCCATGCCCTCGCAGTGGTATAACTGCTCACCTGCGCGATTTTTGTTTTTTGGGCGGGCTGGTCGGTGGTGGAAAGCCATAACTCCGAGGCGTCGTCGGAAGTGATGAAAAACTTGTATGCGCCGGTGGCGTCGGGTTTTACCCAGCCGGTCCACCGGTCGCCATAGGTGTCTGCCAATCCGTTAGGTCCCTCGGCGGTGGTGATGACGCCACCGGAATCGGGGAAGTTTGGATAGCGCGTGTCCCCTGTGAGATCCGCCAAGGTGGAGCCACCGATGTTGGCGAAGTAGTCGCGCCAAAGTCCGCCGGCTGTCAGCACGCCGACGCCCGTGACGGTGAGGGTTGCCTGGTTGCTTGTGAGGGTTCCGTTAGGGGATGTGATGATGCAGTCATAATTCCCGGCGGCACCCGCGCCGATATTGGTGAGGCTGAGGGTGGAACTGGTGCTTGCCGGCCAGTAGGCGGTGCCATTGCGCCGCCATTGGAATAAAAACGGCCCGGAACCGGCGGCCTGCACACTGAACGCGACGGCGGCGCCCGCCGCGGCCGTTTGGCTTTGTGGCTGTTGTGTCAGCGCGAGTGCGCCGGTTCCCGCGATGGCGATGAATTTTCCGCTGATGACTTCGGTGGTTGTCATGCCCGGGATTTTCCAACCGACCGCGAGGTGGTCGCCGCCGGTTCCTTCCTTGTGGAGCGCTTCAAAGAAATACGGAGTTCCCGCAGTGAGGGTTTGCGCGGTGGATGTCTGACTCGCGTATTTCGTCCATTCATACTGACTGGTGAACAAACTGGTCGAGCAGATCACCGTGGCGCTCGCCTCGCTGGCGCCCAACTTCAATTGGCTGCTATCATCGGATGAAATCGAAAAGGTATAGGAACCCGTGGCGGGCGGAATGATATACCCCCGAATCCGCGAGCCGTAGTTGTCCCCGGAATACGTACCTTCTAACATGTTGACCGTGCTGCTCACCGCCGGCGAATTCGGATAAGACGCCGCGCTTGTGAGGTTGGCCACCGTGGAGCCTGTGATGCCGGTAAAGACCTCGTAATTCGCTTGTCCTGTCACATAACCGGCGGGAGTGGCGGAGGTGAAGACGTCGAGGTCGATCGGCTCCGTGACGGTGTAGGCACCTTGGGTTGCGGTGAGTTGAATGCGGTAGCGGCCGCCGGCTGGGAATGTCACGCTGGTGGAGGCGGCATTCGGGGTGGCGAAGGTGGCCGTTGCCGGGCCGCTGATATGCGACCACGAAGCCGTGTAATCGCCGGTGTTGAGCACGGTGCCGAGGTAATTGGTGATGTCGACGTTGAAGTTCGCCGAGGTGCCGGTGATCGTGGCATAGCGCGCGGCGAGAGTCGGCCATGTCAGCCATGGGGAATTGAAGGAGGCGTGGATGCGGCTCGGGCTGGGTGCGGGGAATCCGGGCAGGTTGCCGCTGGCGATGGCTTGGGCGATGCCCACATTGATGAGCTTCACCCTATTCAAGTCGAGGTAGTCGTCACCGCCGTTGTTGCCGCGCCCGCCGAAGTAATCGAGGGTGCCGCCGGCATTGCGGTGGAATTGATAGAAGTGCTTGAGGTTTTCCATCAGGAACCGCTGCTCGCGATCCGCGAAATACGGCAACGCAAACTGATAGAGTGTCACGCCGCCGACGGTGTAGGCGTGGCACACTTGGTGCCTCTGCCATTGGCGCACGAGATACGATTTCATGCGTGCGACGTTGGACGTTTGCGTTGCATCCATGCCGCCCCAGTTTTCCATGGCGAACACGAGTCCCGCAGTGCGCCCGGTGGAATCGTATCCGCCCTGTTTCCATGCATAGCCGACGTTGCCGTCCTCGGATCCGCCATCACTGGTCATGCAACCGAGCATCCATGTATAACTCTTGTTGAACTTGTCCGCGTTGACTGTCGCCCCGGCGGTTTTCAACAAGGCCATGGCAGTCATGGCGTGCGCGTTGACGATGTTGATGCCCGAGTAACCGATGTGCGGGTAGTCGCCTTCCACGCCACCGTGACCCATCAGCCCGACCTTGGTCGGCCCCGCGGTTCCGTTATACATCGGCTGCTGCCAATCCTGGATGCGATTTGCGAGCATTTCCGCCGCCCGCTGGACGATGGCGTCCACACTGGTGTCCCCGGTCTTGAGACGATAGGCCGCAAGAAACATGGAACTGGCAGAAATGTCCCAGGTTTCTAGGCTGGATGGAGCGACGTAGCCCGGAGTGGGAGTGACCCCATCCATCAGCGTCGCCTCTAGCGGCGTGAGTTCCAGGGTATTCAGCCAGGCGGAACAGCGGTCGCGCAACTTGTTGATCGATGTCCGATACGGCTTTGATCCCGAGCTGTCATTCCAGTTCGGGTGAGCTAACAGAATGACCCCAAACCATCCGGTGTCATAACCAAAACTGCCGGTGCTCGATGCCGTCACCAATGAATGGATTTGTCCGGCGCTCCAATCATACATCGTGTTGAATTTGGTGCTTCCTAACGGATAGGCCGGTCCAAACCCGCCCGAAGCCGTTAGAGCAACGGTGAGCGCCAGGCTTCCCGTGCCGGGCCGCAACACGGTCAATGGCAGCGAGCCATTGCCGGATTCCGCGCGTTCGATGGCATTTCCAAAATCCTGCGCGGCACCCTTGTAGCCACCGGTCGCAGAATTGGTCAGCGTGACGCCGAGCGATTGGTCGAACGCGCCATAGATATAGTCGCCGACCAGCAGGCCCGCCGTGGCACCCGGCGCGCCGGCAGTGACCGACTGGACTTTCAGATACGGGGTGCCGGGTTGCACGCGGAACTTTCCGCCCACAGGGCCCATCGACCAATCGTCCTGGTCATTGCTCGCTGTGAGAGGAAGCGGCAACAGGCACAAGACAGAGAAAACGAGGGAACGGAAGGTCATGAAAAAGTGATTGGGTGGATGGGTGTCATTTCGATGAGGACACGCACCGGCATCACTGAACAGGGTGCCCAAGTATGACCGTATTCCCGCAGATCATCCTGCATAGGAAAATAGCACCAGAAACCCGCGCGTCGCTGGGTGTGGAATCGGGAGTCACTTTTGGATGGGGGCTCCGGGCAGGATGCCCGGGCCACGTGGCTCGGGCATCCTGTCCGCCGCCTGTAACAGTCCTGTTCGTCAGAAGGATCATGGAACCATGTGATAGATCAGGCGGTGACGAGTTCACTTTTTTGCGAGGAAATCGGCTTGGCTCCCCACTGGTCGAATCCGAGTTCATCCAAACGCAGCATGAGCGCGTTGATCTGCGCCGGACTTGGGTTTCCTAAGGGGAGCCGCGCCGGCCCGACGTGGACCCCGAGCCGTGACATGAGCGCCTTGGCCGTGCCGAGAAAGCCGGTCGCGGCGATGGCGTCGATCATCGCGATCGACACCGACTGGAGGCGGCGGGCCTCGGCGAGGTTGCCTGAGGCATGCGCGGCAATGAGGTCGCGATAAAGTTGGGGGGCCCAGTTGTAGGTGGAGCCGACACCTCCGCGCGCGCCGGTGGCCAACGCGGGAAGCAAGGTTTCATCGACTCCCCATGGCAAGTCGTAATGGTTGTGCGATACCTCAAGACACCGACGATACGACATCAGATCCGGATTCGTGAACTTGATCCCCGCAAAGGTCGGGATGTGCTTGGGAGCTTCTATCAGGAATTGTTCCATGGGC
>CAIYYV010000428.1 GCA_903930425.1 Akkermansiaceae bacterium
CAAGGGTGATATGAATGATGCGTCGCGTCGCGACGCTTGATGTGGGCGTGTGCCACAGGACAACGAACGTGGTTTCAGGCGTCGCTCCGCGACGCGATCCCTCATGGAATGCCGTAAACACCGTGGGTTGAAACCCACGGCTACCATCATGCGGTCGCTCCGCGACCAAGAGGGTGATCGGAGATCCAAAAAATGTGTATAAAGACCAGGGTCGGCCCGGAGAGCGGGGAAATGGGGGATTTCGTTAGATGCATGGGAAAATCCGTCAACCGCGAAAATAGCTTTCCGGCCAGCCTTGCCAAGATGTTTCGTTGGGGATGTTTCGTTAGGTACATTCTAGCAGCGGTTTCTGCGAGATGATGGCGGGGACGCCGACAGGTTCCAGAGCAGTGGTCTTGCGGTTTTCGGCGGTGAGGATTTCGGCGGGTGGGCTGCATCCATTTCCTTGAGTGGCAGGCCATTGCCGGTCTGCGGCGTGAAACGGAAATTTTCGCGGGCGTCGGCAGCGAAGAACCCGGCACGCGCAGGCGAAACTCCATCCCCTGCCTTCCGGCTCCCAGAAACTCCCCCGAAATATTTCTCGACCCTGCGGAACGGTTGGGTATTCTAATCGGCAAGGATTTCCCACCGAGAGAGTTTCGAGACATTTGCCAACGAGAGCGTCCCCGCCAGCCTCACATTCGGCACCAGTGTGGTGGCGCTGTGTTGGCCAAGACACCAAAGATGTTACAATCACTACATTCAATTGAACGTTTTTTCAGCCGTTTGACCGGCTTCGCCATGCTGGCGAGTTTGTCGGCCACTTTGGCCGCTGCTGAGGCGACTGTGACAGTCGTCGCAGATGCCAGGGTGCAGGCCGGAACTCTCGTAGGTGTCGCAAAAAAGGGTGATCTTGCCCTCTATACCGGTTCGATTCTCCATGCGAACACCGCCATCGGCGAAGGCGATTTCATGCTCGACCTTCGTTTGACACTCGAAAAAATGGATGGCACGGGTGCCTCGATCGCCTTGAACGATGCACACATCGGTTTCGACAGTTCACCCGAAAAGACCCTCTTCATCGCAGGAGGCGGCTTCGGAGAAACAACGAGTTTCCCGCAGACCCAAAACTGGATTCAAGCGGGAAAACCAGCCGACATCCGGGTGGTGCGAAAAAGCGGCAAGCTCACGCTCATGGTCAATGGCAATAAGCTCGGTTTGCCGCCGTTTGATCGCAAGAAGATCGAGTCGATCGCACTTTGTTCGCGAAGCAATGTCATGAAGATCGATTCGTTCCGGATTTCCGGCGATCTCGCTCCCTTGACGCTCACGAAGTCGGAGATTGCCCGGTTGGCGGACCCGGACCTGATGACTCCCGCCTGGCCAGCGAGTCCGCCGGCTGAGTGGCTGACTTATCACCTTTCGCATCCGGGCCCCGGCCACGGATTCCCGGCCGATCCGAACTTCGCGTTCTACTACAAAGGTCGATATCACCTTCACTACATCTATCAGGCCGATGACATTTGGTTCATGGCACACGTTTCGAGTGAGGACATGATCCACTGGAAATGGCATCCCACGGTCCTCAGCAACCGGACAACCGGACACGGGCTGTTCAGCGGCACTGGATTCTTCACCATAGAGGGAAAACCGGCGATCATCTATCAGGGTTTTGTCAAGAACGACATCAATGATCGCAGCTATGTGCAATTCGCGCTGGACGATGATCTTGACTGCTGGTCGGAACCGGTCGTTGCAGAACCTCAAGACGCGCAGGACAAGGTTCCTGGTATCTTTCATTATGATCCCGACTGCTGGGTCCGAAACGGCACCTATTATGGTCTGCTGCGCGGCTTCTGGAAGGCGCAGGCCGGACTTCGTTCGCCGAAGCTGATGAAGTCGAATGACCTCAGAAATTGGGATTATCTCGGCGAATTCTTCCACGAGAATTATCCCGCAAACCTGGGGATAGGCAAAGATGAAGACGTTGCTTGTGCGAACGTCTTCCAACTTGGCAACAAGTGGGTTCTGCTCGCCCTGTGTCATCCGCGGGGAGCGGGCTACTATATCGGCGACTTCAAAGACGAAAAGTACTTGCCGGAATTCTACGCACGACTCAATTGGAAACCCATGGGGGAGCAATACCGGCACGGGTTTTTCGCGCCGGAATCGTGCCTGACGTCCGACGGCCGCCGGGTGATGTGGTGCTGGCTGCGAGGGATGTCACTGCAACCGGAGGGCGTTCAGTCGCTGCCGCGCGTGCTGGAACTGCCCGCCGACGGCGTGCTGCGCATGCGGCCGGCGCGGGAGATTGATGCGTTGCGATATGACCCGAAGTCGTGGGAGCCGGTGACGGTCAAACCGGGCGCCGACCTCAGACTGGATGGTCTCACCGGCGACGCCCTTGAGTTGGAGGTGACCTTCGCCGCGCCGCTGCCCAAGGAATGTGGTCTCCACCTGCTCACCGACGAAAACGGCGATAACGGGATGTCGATTCGAACGGGAGACGGACTGAAAACAATGCAGCTCCACCAAATTCAGCCGACGTTTGAACCCAAGCCCGGCGAAGACGTGACCTTCCGCATCTACATCGACAAGAATCTCGTCGAACTCTATGCCAATGATCGCCAAGCGGCGGTGACCGAATTCGAGCATTATCGCAAGAATCCGCATATCCGCATCTTCTCTGAAGGCGGCGACCTCAAGGTCAAATCGATCAAGGCGTGGAAGATGAAATCGATCTATTGACCGGTCGTTCCATATCAGGACATCCCACGATTGCTAGGAAATTGCTTTTGAGGTGAAGGCCGATGGAAGAGCCGGTGGCCGGTCCCTGGTCTTTATACACAATTCAGGGGAACGATTCCTCGCTTGGTGTTCAGCGCGGGTTGTGGTTCCAGGGTCGCGGAGCGACCTTGGAGGGTAGCCGTGGGTTTCAACCCACGGTTCCAAGGGTGATACGAATGTTGCGTCGCGTCGCGACGCTTGATGTGGGCGTGTGCTAAATGGCAACGTGGTTTCAGGCGTCGCTCCGCGACGCGATCCCTCATGGGATGCCATAAAC
>CAIYYV010000429.1 GCA_903930425.1 Akkermansiaceae bacterium
CCGCTGAGTTTGAAAAAGGCAATCTGGCTTTTTTTGTAGTCACCGACGGCCAATTCGTCACCGATGAAATGGGCGTCCGTAGCCGATAAGACGTTGGGCAGTTCAAATTCCGATTCTTTCGTTCCGGTGGAAGTGAACACCGCGCAACTGGCACCATTCGGGACTTTCACCATGCGCTTCTTGCCTTGAAACTCGACTTCCTCGTCTTTGGTCTTGGTCGATAACAGATAGATTTTGCCATTGGCCAAAGTCATGGTGGAAGGCAGAGGATCCATCCGGGAGGAGAACTCACCGGCGCTCTTACCGGCCGAATCATAGGTCACCACGCTGCCATTACTCAGAAGCACCTGGATTTGATCCTTGGCGGTGATGGCAATGCCTACGGGTGTGGCTGCCAGTGGTGCCGTGACAAACGAGCTATCCACCTTGTAGGAAGGAACCTCCACCGCCGCAGCCGAGGTGATGGCACAGCAAAGACTGATACCCGAACAAACCCAAGTCAGATGGTTTTTCATGCCCATGCGTTTACCATTCTGAAATCAAAACCTGCAAGCACCATCTCCAGAGCCTGCAAAATGATGGCATACGGATAGCTTGTGATGAGAGATGAGAAATCCGAAAACCCACTGCAGAATCAGCGGATTCTCCAGCCAAGACAAGCCGTGCCCAAAGCGCGACCCGAGGGCGGACCCTTAGTGTTCTTCAGGGCGGCAGAGGATCTCAAGCGCGATGCGACGCCATTCAAGGCGCTTGGAGATGGGCGGGAAGGGACCGAAAAAGGCGCGATCACCCAACGAACCATGATAGGCCAACGCGGCGCGGATCCAGGCACCGTCTTCGCCAAAGCCAAGATCCAGAAACAACCCGATCAAAACATCCATGCGCTTGATGTCGATCCCAGCCAGCACCTCCGCCACCTGCGCATCGCGCATCCCCCACATGCGTACGGCCCAGTCATAGTCGCGGTATTCCTGGCTCGCCGTCACCTCCCACAAGGTCCCTAACTTTTCCTTGGCCGTGCCCTGGAGATGTGGCAGCATCGCAACAAAGTTCTCGAAATTGGTCCGGACATAGTGATCTAACAAGGCGCGAAGCAGGTCGCCGTGGTCTTGGTAGTGATGATAAAAACTGCCGCGCGTGATGCGCAGCCGCCGCGCCAAGCGATCGATCCTCACCGCATCGATCCCATCCGCAATCAAGGTGGCCACCGCCGCCTCAAGCCACTTGTCCGGCCCGCGGTCGTAAGGCTTCGGCGATTTGCGGGTGGTTTTTTTCATGCGAAATCGACATCCGTTGAAATTTGCGGTTGCCAGACAACATACAGGCGTGCATGGTTTGCGTGCAAGCGCAATTTCATCCCGGAATTCCGCTCCATGGATTGGATGTTAGAAACAAGGAAAATCTCAAATGAAAAATCACAGAAAATTCAAGTGTGTCGCGCGCGTGTTGCTGAATGCATGGCTGTTATTCCCGGCAATGCTTACCGCAGCACAGCTGCCTAACAGAACTGCCGCCGCCGTCTATGGGCAGGGGGGCGATTTCACCTCTCACGAAGAAAATTATGGCGGCCTAGGCATCAACGCAGCCAATCTCAAAGGGGCCGATGGAGTCGCCGTGGACAGCGGTGGCAATATGTATGTGGCAGACACCATGAACAATCGGGTGTTGTATTACCCCAAGGGCAGCACCACCGCCACGCGGGTCTATGGGCAATACGACGATTACACCACCGGCGAACCCAACAAGTATGACATCAGCGCTAACAGCCTCAACGGACCGACTGCGGTTGTGGTAGATAGCAGCGGCAACCTGTATGTGGCGGACAGTGGCAACAACCGGGTGTTGTTCTACAATCCACCTCCCGAATTCGTCAGCATCGACGACCCCTTTTACTGGACGGCCCAGCGCGTTTATGGGCAGGATAACTTCACCAGCGGTGCCGCCAACAAGGGCGGGAGCATCAGCACAACCAGCCTCAATAATCCAATGGGGCTGGCTCTGGATGGCAGCGGCAACCTCTACATCGCGGATGCGTACAATCATCGGGTGTTATCCTATGCGTCTGGCAGCATCATCGCCACACGCGTTTACGGGCAGGCGGGCAGCTTCAGCACGAACACCGCCAACTATGGCGGAGCCAGCGCAAACAGCCTCAACATGCCAGCCGGTGTTGCCGTCGATGGAATTGGCAACGTTATTGTGGCGGATTTGCTCAATCATCGGGTGTTAACCTACGCCGGAACCAGCACCACCGCCACGCGCGTCTATGGCCAGGGCGGCAGCTTCACCAGCAAGGACGCCAATAAAGACGGGATCAGCGGGAATAGTCTCAACATGCCGATCGCGGTCCTGGCGGATGGCAGCGGAAATCTGTTTGTGACAGATCTGAGTAACCACCGCGTGTTGTGTTTCCCATCTGCCAGCACCACCGCCACGCGCGTCTATGGGCAGGACGCCTTCAATGTCGGCTCGGCCAATAAAGGGAGTTCTACCAGCGCGTCGAGCCTCAGCAATCCATTCGGGCTGGCCATGGACAGCAGCGGCAGTCTCTATGTGGCGGATGAATCGAACAACCGGGTGCTTCGATATGCCAATCCCCTCAGCGCGGACGACGTTTACGGACAGGGAGGGGTTTTCACCACCAACACCGAGAACAAGGACGGCAGGAGCGCGAACAGCCTCAATTGGCCATCCGCAACAGCGGTTGATAGCAGCGGCGACCTCTATGTGGCGGACACAAATAACCATCGCGTGTTATACTATCCGGCGGGCAGCAGCACCGCCACGCGCGTCTATGGTCAACTCGGCAGCTTCAGCAGCAACACCCCCAATAAGGACGGCGTCAGCGCGAACAGCCTGGATACGCCTGGCGGAATTGCCCTAGACAGTCACGACAACCTGTATGTGGCCGATACGTATAATTGTCGGGTGCTATTCTACCTCAATGGCAGCAATGTCGCCACACGCGTCTATGGGCAAGGGGGAAATTATAACACGCGCTACAACACTATATGCGATACCGGACTCTTTGGCCCCGGCGGAGTCGCCGTGGACAGCAACGACAATCTCTACGTGGCGGATTCCATGAACAATCGGGTGTTATACTATGCGTCTGGCAGCATCACCGCCACGCGCGTTTATGGCCAGGGTGGCAGCTTCATCACCAATCATTACGCAAATGTAAACGCGGACTCGCTCTGGAACCCAAACGCAATGGCTCTGGACAGCAGCGGCAACCTGTATGTGGCGGACACCTATAACCACCGGGTGTTATACTACGAGGGAACCAGCATCACCGCCACGCGCGTCTATGGGCAACTTGACGACTTCAACACCCATGTCGATAACAAGGGTGACATCAGCGCTGACAGCTTCTACGGTCCATATGGAGTGGCGCTGGATAGCGGCAACAACCTGTATGTGGCGGACTTGGGTAACCATCGGGTCTTGTATTTCGCGGCCGGGGATTCCAGCCCAAGCACCGCCGACCTCGTCTATGGTCAGGGTGAGTCATTCAGCACGAACGACATCAACAAGGGTGGTCTCGGCGCGAAAAGTCTCAACAATCCATGCGGGGTGACAGTCGCCCGCGGCAGCCTCTATGTGGCCGATCAAGCAAACCACAGGGTGCTCAAATATGTCTTGCCCGAGGCGGCACTCGCGGACGCCGCCGTTCCCACCGTGGTCGCTTTCAGCGCCACGACGCCATCTAGCAGCATTCACATCCCGATCAGTGCATTCTCTGCCACGGATGACATCGGCGTGACCGGCTACCTGATTACCACATCCTCCAGCCAGCCATCCGCAGGGGCGGGCGATTGGTCGACCTATGCCCCCGCCACCTACACCGTCACCGATAATGGCGATTTCACGCTTTATCCCTGGGTCAAGGATGCCGTCGGCAAAGTCTCGTCAGTATACAGCCCGCCAGTCGCCGTGACTGTTAACGCGCCGACCTATATGATCACCTACGTTGGCAACGGCAGCGATGGAGGCAGCCCCCCGAGTGACGCCCGCGCCTATCCTTCCGGCGTCACGGCAACGGTGCTCGGCAACAGCGGCACGCTTGTCAAAACCAACCTTTTCTTCGACGGCTGGAACACGACCGCCGAAGGCAACGGAACCGCATACCATGCCGGGGATCACTTCACCATCAGCGCCGACACCACCCTCTATGCCCAATGGGTGCCACCGAGAAATTCCCTCTCCTTTGACGGCTACGACGATTATGTCTCCATCGCCGATGCCAACGATCTGGACATGACTCGCAACTACACTCTGGAATTATGGTTCAGGGCCGACGGTTTTGGAGAAGACGGCGCATTGCGCGGACTGATCAGCAAATATCAACATGGCGGTGCTGATGGATATTTCCTGCGCCTCACAGGCAATGAGCTGGACTTCGATGGCCAATTCACCACCGGCCTGAATCTGCAGACCGGCGTCTGGTATCACGTCGCAGCGGTCAACGATGACGGAACCCGCCGCCTGTATGTGAACGGAGTCGATAAGACTTCGTTGTTGCAAGGCGATCCGCTCGCCGTCCTAGTCAATGACAATGAGCTGACCCTTGGCACGGAGTTTCTGGATGACAACAGCCGCTTTTTTGACGGTACGATGGATGAAGTGCGCATCTGGAATGTGGCTCGCAGCCAGGCCGATATCCAGGCCAATAGAAATCATGAACTCAGCGGCACGCAAAGCGGTCTCGTCGCCTATTACAACTTCAACGGTCTCATCGAAACGAGCCTCACCGATGTGACCCCCAACGGCCATACCGGCACCTTGACCAACGGCCCGGAATGGGTACTCACTGAAGGTGCCATGGATTGGATTCTAACCGCCACCGCCGATGCCCACGGCACCATCTCGCCCGCAGGCAACGTCACGGTGCCGCCCGGCGGCAACAAGAACTTTACCATCACTCCCGCTACTTACTATCATATCGCCGACGTGACGAAAAACGGCGTCACCTCCCTGGGCGCGGTTTCTAACTACTCATGGACCAACGTCACCGCCGACGGAGCCATCCACGCCACCTTCACGCCCGACCTCGCGGCCGGCGGCACGCCGCATTGGTGGCTGGCCGAGCACGGCTGGACCACCAACTTCGACGCCGCTGAAGCTGCCGACAGCGATGGCGACGGCCAGAGCGCCGCGCAGGAGTATCTCGCAGACACGGACCCGACCGTTTCCTCGTCCGCGTTGCGCGTCACGGAGATCGTCAACGGTGCGACAGTGACAGTGATCTTCGCCACTTCCGCCAACCGCCTCTACACGCTCTATCGGAATGCCAACCTAGCAGCAGGCGGCTGGATCCCTGTGACCGGTCAGATCGACGTGTCCGGCACCGGCAGTCCGCTCACCCTGACCGACTCCTCGCCCCAACCGCTCCATGGTTTCTACCGTGTCGGCGCGCGGGTGCCCTGAAGCTCCCGCACCTGTACGAAACCGGATTCTGATAGGTAGTCTCCGTGGATGGTCGCACCATGCGTGAGGCAGTGAAGCTCTGTGGCATAGGGGACAGTGGATCTGGAGTTGGACTACCAACCCCTTGAGCCTCAAGCCGACCAGAGCCTTGTCGATGGCACCTTCTTCGAGGCGCATCACCGGACCGGCGCTCAAGGAAGTTCGATGTAGGAAACGGTGATCGGATCGTCGTGCTTGGTGTTCTTGAGGCCGGGGAACGGCATATCGAAATTCACGATGATGAGCTTGTTGCCGAGCAGGCACGCCGAACACGGTTGATCTAGCAAGCCGCCCCGGCCGTCGGTGTCGTCATTCTCACAGATCATTTGCAGCGTGTGCTTGCGGGCGTCATAGATATGGATCGAATTGCGTGCCGAGTTGGCCAGATAGATCTTGTCGGTCTTCGGGTCACACCAGATGCCGTCACAGCACTTGAACGACGGGTCGTCGATGATCTTGACGTTGCTCTTGACGCTGCCGTCGGCAGTGAAGGTGAGCTTGAAGAATTGGCCGTCGCCAAAGAGGCCGACATAGAGACTGCCGGCGCTGTCGAAGGCCGCGCCGTCTGCGCCTGCGGACTGCTCAAAGGTGCCATCGGCCTTGGCCGGTTGCGGTTTGCCGGTGAAAGTGGCGATGATGTGCGGATCCTTGCCTAACGGAAGGACTTTGAGCACAGGCTTGCCGGCACCGATCTCACTGAGCGGGAACCGCCAGAGGCCACTCTGGTCGCGCTGTCCGGGCAGGTCGAAGAAAGTATCTGTTAGATACAAATCATTGCCTTTGAAGCGGATGGCGTTGGAGAGCTTGGTCCCTTCGACGGCCACCTCGCATGACACTGGTTTGCCATCTTTCACGATGACCCGGAGAATACGCGACTGGTGGTCCTTGTCGTTGAAGTATTGGTTGTCGGCGATGTAGAGGTTGCCGTCGGGTCCGAATTCCATGCCCATCGGATGGACCTTGCCGGTCTTCGGGTGTGCGGGCAGATCGACAAACCAGTCGGTTTTCTTGCCGGCGCTGTCGAGCATGGCGATTTTTGCGGTGAATTTCTCGTACTCGAGGCAGTTGGGCATGGAGACGAGGATGTGGCCCTTGCCATCGAGTGCGAGTTCGTCGGGAATGGCGCATTGCCCGGTGAGGTCAGAGAAAAGTTGAGGCTTGAGGTTGAGCGGCGGCAGGAGTTTCACCTGGCCGGGATCGGCCTTGCCGAGGGCGTTGGTGGTGGCGTCTGCCAGCTTGGAGGCCTCCTTGCAGCCCGCACCGGCAAGGGCGGCAGCCAGCGCGATGCCTGTCAGGACATGGCGGTGCATACGGGCACGCAGGTGCGAGTCAAGGCGAGGTGCGGCGGGCGAGCGGGCGGGCAGGCGGGTGGGAAGGGGGGTGGAAAGGCGGGTGGGAAGCGGGGTAGTATGCATGGTTGAGCTTGTGAGTGGCTTGAGCCTAGTCTGCGTCCCGGCGGTGCCAAGAGAATTTCCGACAGGAAGACGGCGGCTCATAGGCAATCAGATGGACTTCGATGGCATGACCACCCACTATCATATCGCGGACGTGACCACGGATAGCGTCTCGATTGGGGCTCGGGTTCCCTGAGGAGGCGCTGCTTGCCCTGCCGGCAAGGAAAGCGTGAAATTAGGAGTTGCGGCGGGTGAGGCGCTTTGAGAAAACCGCCGTGCACTTTCCCCCTCGGGCGAGTGCATTCACAGCCATCCGCGGAACGAATCCATCGTTGCGCCCACGCCACCCGCATCCCCAACGCCTGACACCATGAACCATTGGAACCTCGGTAAAAAACTCATTCTCTCCTTCCTTGCCGTCTCGGCGATCACCCTGCTGCTCGGTCTGGTCGGCTACTACTGTGCCATCAAGAGTGACGATGCCATCCGCGAAATTGGCACCAAACGACTGCCCGGCGTGCAGAATCTGTTAACGATCAGTGAGGAGGCCTACCTGATCAAGGCTGCGCAGCGCACCTTGCTCATTCCTGATCTAGATGTGACCGAACGCAAACGCCAGCCCGATACGGCAGCCAAGGCCAAGGAACGCTATCTGGCCGCCTGGAAAATCTATGCTCCTCTCGCGGCGCAATCCGACGACGAGGCGGCGCTGTGGAAAGAGTTTGTGCCGCTTTGGGAGCAATGGGAAAAAGACACCGAGGCGTTCTTCGCACTCAACAGCATGATGGAAACTCAGGACATCATGAATCCGATGGCGGTCGAACGCGATATCCAACAGTTCATGGCCGATCATTACCAGTTGGTCCTCAAAGTGATGGATGCAGTCCAGGGCGGCCAGGAACTCAAAGGACAGGATGATCCAACGGCATGCCGCTACGGCCAGTGGCTCGCCAAATTTGAAACCACCAATCCACCACTCAAGCGGGGCATCGAGGTCACGCGCGTCTCGCATGCCGCCTTGCACGCCGCAGTGAAGACCGCCAACGAATCCGTCGCCAAGGGCGACAAAGAGGGCGCCGCGGCGATCATCCATGGCCCAATGGAAACCACCGCTAAAAAAACTTTGGAAGAATTTGATGCGATGCTTGCCGAAGTCACCAAAGCAACCGCATTGCGCGAGAAATTGCATGAGCAATTGATGGTGACCTGTTATGCCAGCCTGAACAAGGCGATGAAACCGCTCGATCAGCTCGTCCTCGTGAACGAGGAGAACGCAGCCCAAACCACCAAGGCTTCCATGGCTCAAGCAAATCTCCTCAAGCTCGCCAACCTCTTCGCGATGGTGATGGGTGTGGCCGTCGCCCTGCTTTTGGGACTCTTTGCCACCCGAAGCCTCGTGACTCCAATCAAGGAGATCGTCGCCTACATCGAGCCGCTGGCCCAGGGGGATTTCTCCCATGATGTGCCGGTGACCCTCTGCCAGCGCGGCGACGAAATCGGCTCGCTCGCCCGCAGTTGCGCCACCATGATCACTGCACTCAGGGACCTCATCACTCAGGTGCAGCGCAGCGGCCTCCAAGTCAATAGCACCGCAGTGGAAATCTCCGCCACCGCCAAGGAACAACAAACCACCGCCGGTGAAGTCGCCACCACCTCCGCCGAAATCAGCGCCACCGCCAAGGAAATGAGCGCCACCAGCTCGGAACTTTTGAAAACCGCCGACAATGTCGGCACCGTGGCCGAACAAACCAATGATCTGGCCTCCGGCGGCAAGGACGGCCTCGTGCGTATGGAAAAAATCATGCGCGGCATCCTCGATGCCTCCGCTGCCATCACCGCGAAACTCGGCGTCATGAATGAAAAAGCCGGCAACATCAACGCGGTCGTCTCGACCATCGGCAAAGTCGCCGACCAAACGAACCTCCTCTCACTCAACGCCGCCATCGAAGCTGAAAAAGCCGGTGAATACGGCCGCGGCTTCGCTGTGGTCGCCACCGAAATCCGCCGCCTCGCCGATCAGACCGCCGCCTCCACCGGCGATATCGAACAAATGGTCAAAGAAATGGCCAGCGCCGTCAGCTCCGGCGTCATGGGAATGGATAAATTCGCCGAAGAACTCCGCCGCGGCGCCTTGGAAATCTCCAGCGTCGGCGAACAACTCGACCGCGTCATTTCCGAAGTCCAGTCACTCACCCCCAGCATCGAAAGCGTCAACGAAGGCATGCGCTCACAAACCCTCGGTGCCCAACAAATCAGCGAAGCCCTCAGCCAACTCGGCGAGGCCGCCCGCCTCACGTCCGATAGCATCCGCGATAACGCCCGCGCCATCGAACAACTCAACGATGCCTCCCGCGGACTCCAATCCGGAATCTCCCGCTTCAAACTCCCCGCCTGATGCTTCACCTCCTGTTAGACGCCGGGCCCGACACCTATGCGCTGGCTACGGCATCCGTCGTAAAGGTCGTCTCCTGCGCCCTGCTCAAATCCGCACCCGCAGCCCCACCGGCTGTCGCCGGCATCCTCAACTTCCGCGGGCAACCAGTCCCCGTCCTCGATTGCGGCATCTTGCTCGCCGGCCACCCGTGCCCACTGCGCTTCTCCACTCGCATCGCCATCCACTGCACCACCATCGATGGGCGCGAGCGCCTCATCGGGCTGTTAGGTGAAAACCTCACCCGCGTCCAAAACTTCGAGGAGGAAGACTTCATCGAACCCGGTGCCCGTGCCCCGGATTTCCCGTGCGCCGGACGCATCGCCGCCTTGGGCGACAAATGGATCCAACGGCTTCACCCGGAATCCATTCTCACCACCGAAGTCTGGGACTCGCTCACCACCGAGCCAGTATGATCTCCGAAAACGACATCCTGCAAACCCTCCGAAAGTACGCCGGAATCGATGCCGCCCAAACCGGCGAAGCTTCCCTGCGCATCGAAATCCGCCGCGCCATCCGCGCCTGTCCTCACCCGCAGCGGCTGTTAGACCCCGCCACCCCCGAATGGAAATCCCTGCTCGAAAACTCGCTCGTCCCCGAAACCTGGTTTTTCCGCAACATTGAGGCCTTCGACGCCCTGGTCCGCTGGGCGACAGACACCTGGTTCCCCGCTCACCCAAACGAGCCATTGCGCGTCCTCTCGCTGCCCTGCGCGACTGGCGAGGAACCGTTCTCCATCGCCATCTGTTTGCTCGAGGCCGGACTCTCCCCCGATCGTTTCCAAATCCGCGCGGGCGACATCAGCGATCAGTCGTTAGACCGGGCACGCCAGGCCATCTATCGGCGCAATTCGTTCCGATCGGGATTTGATGAGGCGAGGTTTGGCAGATATTTCGATGCTCTCGGCGACGGTGACCGGCAAGTGACGGCGGACTTGCGTAAACTGATAGATTTTTCGTGCATGAACCTGGTGCATCCGTCATCACCC
>CAIYYV010000430.1 GCA_903930425.1 Akkermansiaceae bacterium
CGGTTCTTTTTTGTACCCTTTGCGCTCGCACCGATGCTTCATGGCGTCCTCCTAGGTCGGGCGGTTGGCGCGTTTTCCGCGGTTTTTGTGACCTTAATTGGTTGTCTTTTAGTCCCTCATGGCGAGGCGCTGAGTTATATGATCTTCAGTTGGGTTGGGGGCATGACCGGCGTGCTCGTTTCGCATCAGGTGCGAAAGCGTCTGCAACTTTTACAAGCGGGAATCTCCGTCGGGGCCGTGACTTTGCTGCTCGGGTTGTTGTTAGGCAGTCTGGACATTCATTCCTGTTTTGGTTCCAACGCGATGGATCACCTGCAACTGCTGAGCACCGGCAGCACGGCCGCCTTCGGGACAGCGGTGCTCACCGCGCTATTGATCAGCGGGCTCCTGCCCATTTTCGAGGGGTTTTTCTTGCTCACCACCGACATCAGTTGGCTGGAGCTCAGCGATTTGAACCATAAACTGTTGCGCCAAATGCAGCTTGAAGCACCCGGCACTTTTCACCACAGCCTGGTGGTCGCGGCGCTGTCCGAAGCAGCGGCCGAAAAAATTGGTGCCAACGCGCCAATGTGCCGCGTTTGTTCGTATTTTCATGACGTCGGGAAACTGAAGAAGCCTGGATATTTCATTGAAAACCAATACGGCGGCAATGAGAACCCGCACGATACTCTCACGCCGACCATGAGCGCACTGATCATCCTCGCCCATGTGAAGGACGGGGTCGATCTGGCCGTCAAACACAAACTCAATCCCAGAATCATAGACGTGATCCAAGAGCATCACGCGGATTCATTGGTCTTATTCTTCTACCGCCGGGCTCAGGAGCAGAAAAAAATCGAATTGGAAAAAGTCGATCGTCGGCTCGAGAACCCCGAGGATTTGCCAATCATCGACCAGAAAAATTTCCGTTATCCTGGGCCGCGCCCGAAAACCCGCGAGTGTGGGATCATCTCTCTAGCAGATTCGATTGAAAGCGCGTCACGCACACTCAAGAAACCGACCCCTGTGAGGATCCACGCGCTGGTGGAAGACCTCATCCGCACGAAAATCCACGAGGGACAGCTTGACGATTGTCCGCTCACACTGCGAGAATTCGCGTTGATCAAGGAAAGTTTTGCCACCACCCTCCGCAGCATGCTGCATAGCCGGATCGACTACCCGAAAGATGACGAACGCTCCTTCACCACACAGAGGCGGGCGGTTGATGAACGCGACTCCACGTATGGCGGGCGCGTGATCCCAATGCCAAAGCAGGCATAATTCACCTCAACCGACCCCTCACAGATGTCGCTCGAAGTGATGATTGGGAACTATCAGGAAATCACGCCGATTCCTGAACACTGGTTGACCGCCTTCGAGGCCGTTGCGCATCAAGCGTCGGCTTTGGCACTGGCGCACGCCACTTCCGATGACTCACCCCTTTCCCTTCTCGCCACGCTGGAAATCGCCTTGGTGGATGATGCCACCAGTGAACAGGTTCATCGGGATTTTATGAACCAAGAAGGGCCCACCGACGTGATCACGTTCCACCACGGCGAAATCGTCATCTGCGCTGAAGTCGCGCAGCGCCAGGCGGACGAATACGGCGAGCCACTCGCCCGTGAAATCCTGCGCTACCTCGTCCACGGACTCCTTCATCTCGCCGGCCACGAGGATGAAGAACCGTTAGAAAGAATCGCGATGGAATCCGCGCAGGAATCAATCGTCACCGCGCTGTGGACCACCGACCTGCAAACGCGCGTCGATTACAGCCGATAGGCGTGGCGGTGGCGCAGAGCGGCCTCGCAGGCCGGTTCCGGGTGGCAGAGGCGATCGATCATATCATCCCAGATTTCAAGACCCTTGAGGATCTCAACCTCGATGCGGAGAAAATAGATCGGCACGTCGATGGAAGCGGGTTTAGGGAAACGCACCGCGTCCTTTTCGGTGGTGATGATGAGCTGCATGTCACGCTCAACACAGCGCTGCATGAATTTTTCAACATCTCTAGCGGAAAATCGGTGGTGATCGGCAAACCGGCGGCGAATTTCGACACGGGCGCCGAGTTTTTCCAATGATCCCTCGAAGGCCTCGGGCACGGCGATGGCACTGATGGCCCCCACCCATTTGTCTTGAAGGAATTCGAGCGACTGGCGTTCACGGGTGAAGACATTTTCCAAGTGGATCGGCCCGTGGGTGCACTCGATGATTTCCGCGGTGCGGTTGTGGCGGCGCAGACGCGCGATCAACGGGTCATTCGATGCGCCATTGCACTTCGTGAGGAGGATATAACTCGCTCGGCGAAGATTTTTTGGAGGTTCGCGCAGGGTGCCGCGCGGCAGCAGCGCCTCCGTCCCGAAGGGCGAACCCGCGTCGATGAGGACGATGTCCATTCCGTGGGCAAGTTTCAGATACTGCATCCCATCATCTAACAACAAAGTATCCGCGTTGAGGTGCTCGATGGCGAAACGCCCGCTTTTCACGCGGTTTTTATCCACCACGACTGAGACTCCATCAAGATTCCGGGCAAGCATGAATGGTTCATCGCCGGCAAATTTCGAATCGAGGAGCAGGGTGGTGCCGGTGGAAACAATTTTGGGCATACGCTCTGCGGGAATGCGTTGGCCTTGGGCATCATTCCAGAGCTGGGTCTGGTCGAGTTTTTTGCTTTTATAGCCGCGGGAGAGGATGGCGACATGGCGGCCACGGTCGCGGAGCGAGCGGGCGAGCAATTCGACGACGGGGGTTTTTCCGGTTCCGCCGACGGTGATATTGCCGATGGCGACGACCTGGGTTCCGAGGTGGGATTGGGGGGTCCAGCCGCTGCGATAAGCCCAGAGGCGCGCTTGGACGAGGCCGCGGAAAAGCCCGGAAAGGGTGCGCATGAGGAAACGAGTTAGGGCCGCGCGAAACCCTTTGGCACGACCAAAAATCACATCCGCCCCCCAACGTTCGAGTTCTTCGATATGTTCCTTCATCGCGTGACCTGACGATGCCCCGTAGGGGCGCAGTCAATCAAGCAGCAAAGCCATGGGAAATTTGGACGCGAAAAAAAACGATGTGTGCGCATGTTTTGCTCGCTATCGTTGGTAGCAAGGCTATCAAGCGGCATGTTTCGTTATGGCAAACAGGCGCGGCACGCAGTTGCCGCAATGAGTTATTTGGCAGAAAAACACGCACCGAACGCCCCGGCCGTTTCATCGGCAGAGGTTGGTAGGGAACGCTTGATTTCGCTGGCACTTGCCGCAAAATTGCTCAGTCAAATGGCCACTGCAGGGCTCACGGTTGGCACGACGGGTCCGGGAGGTGGGTATCGTTTAGCCCGGCCGCCGCACAAGATTCGTTTATCGGAGATTGTAGGTTTGTTTGAACGGCAGGTGGAAGAGTTTCCCTGTCCGATCGGGAAAGGCTCTTGTGGAACCGGGGACCCGTGTCCGCTGCACAATGATTTCATCCGGTTGGAAAAAAACAGCCGCCTATTCCTCGAGGAAACGACCCTTGCGGTATTTGCCAAAAAACCAAAAAAACCACGCTGAAAGCCAGTCGTGGCGATAGTCGGTTAGAACCGCCGAAGTCGAGCTAATCGGCAAGTTCACAAGGGCAGATCGTAACTTCTGCCGCCCACACCTTCATACCATCGCAGATAGGCGAGGTTGGCCATCGAATACCCGCCAGGCGTCGGATAGTTGCCGGTGAAATACCAATCGCCGCAATCGCTCTGGATCGACGCATGGAGGTTCTCAATGGTTTGGAAGATGACCTGAACCTCGCCGTGCCAATCGATTTGTTCCGGATAGATCATCCGGCTGATTTCAGCGGAAATTTCCTCATCGGTGAAGGCTTCATACACCTTCTGCACGCAGTTGCGTCGCTCACCCACCGGACGCTTTAACTCTTCACGGCAAGCATCGTAAATTTGATCCAGCAATGGCTGCCGATTGGCACGCCGGTGCAGCGCGACCGCCGCTTGAAACGCAATGAATTTCCCAAGTTCCGACATATCAATGCCATAACAATCTGGATATCGGATTTGCGGGGCGGTCGAACACACCACAATTTTCGCGGGTTTGGTGCGGGCGAGGATTTTAAGGATCGACTGCTTGAGAGTGGTTCCGCGGACGATCGAATCGTCAAGCGCTACGAGGAAGTCGCCGGGTTTCACCACCCCGTAAGTGATGTCATAAACGTGTGAAACCAATTGATTGCGATCCTTGTCCTGGGCAATGAAAGTGCGCATCTTGATATCTTTATGAGCCACCTTTTCGCCTTGGGGCCAATTGCGCAGGATCAAATCATCCACCAGTTCAGATGTGAGATTACCGGCCTCCACAGCCTGCAGGATGGCCGTGCGAACCTGCTGACGGCGGAACAAGCGAAGACCGTCCATCAATCCGTGGTGGGCGGTTTCAGCGGTGTTAGGGATAAAGGAAAAAATAGTTTTTTCGAAAGCCCCGCCGATAGCATCGACGATTTGTGGCACGAGTGCGGCACCCATGGCCTTGCGTTCACGGTAGATCTGCGGGTCGTTACCGCGTGAAAAATAAATTTTTTCAAATGAGCATGGAGTATGCCGTTGTGGAGGAGCGAAGACGGTGTCGGCAATGGATCCATCGGATTTGACGGTGATCATTGAGCCGGGCCCCACTGCCTGCACCTCGTCTTCGGTGGCTTCAAAAACGGTCATCAAGGGCACCCGCTCGGAGGCGAAGGCGATCACCTCGTCGGTCACTAACATGTGGCACGGGCGGATGCCGTGTGGGTCACGCATCACAAACATGTCGCCATTGCCGATCACACCACAGATCGCATAGCCGCCATCCCAGGCTGCGGCGGATTCGGCCACCAGTCGCGGCACATCGAGTGCGGCGGAGATTCGTTCGTTCATTTCCGCCCCCGGCACACCGGCGTCGCGAAGATGCCGGTAAAGATCGGTATGCGCCTCGTCGAGGTGATAGCCGATTTCTTCAAGCACGGTCTGGGTGTCAGTCCCAAAAACCGGATGTTGACCGCGATGAATGAGCACCTCATTGAGCTCGGTCGCGTTGGTCATGTTGAAATTGCCCATCACCATGAGCGTGCGCGTCGGCCAATTGCTGCGGCGCAGATACGGGTGGCAGGATCCTTCGTCAAATTCACCGGAGGTGCCGTAGCGCAAATGGCCGATCAAAATTTCCCCGCCGAAATCGAAGTGTTGTTTGACGCTTTCCGGGTGACGGGGACTCATCAGTCCCTTGCGCGACAACTTGAAAAAGTTCTTAATTTCCTTGCGAAAAATCTCAGCGAGCGCGTCTTTTTCGATTCCCCGGCGGCGGCTCACATACGGTTGTCCGATCGGCATGTTCAATTTCACGCAGCCGATGCCGGTGCCATCCTGGCCGCGGTTGTGTTGTTTTTCCATCAGGATGAACAACTTATTCAGTCCCCACAGGCAGGTGCCATAGCGGTCGTAATAATAAGCGAGTGGTTTGCGGAGCCGCACTGCGGCGATTCCGCATTCGTGTTTGAGGAAATCGCTCATGCTGGATCTGTTAGTAAAATCACTTGCCGGCCACTCGCACCCGAACGCCCTCTTGCGAGACCATCCGACCGAGAACGTGACCACCTGGCCCGGCTTGAAGGGCGGCCGCAACCTGCTCCTCGGGTAAAATCACCACCCATCCAATGCCCATATTGAAGGTATGGAAACAATCGAGCGCATCCACATGGGCGAGCAATTTGTCAATGCCCGGCAGTTCCCAATGCGGGATTTCCAAATCCGCACCCATGCCCCGGAACAAACGCTCGAGATTTTCGGGCAGGCCGCCACCTGTGATATGGGCCATGGCCTTCGGCTTGATCCCGGATATTTTCAAATCCCCGACCACATCGTGATACAGGCGCGTGGGTTTCAGCCAAGCGGCCAGTTCGTCGTCACTGACTTCTCCCGGAAATTCTTGAAGGACGCGGCGGACCAAGGACCAACCATTCGCATGCAGGCTGTCAGAGGCATAGCCCACCAACACGTCGCCCACCGCCACGCTCGTCGGGTCTATCAAATCCGGTTTTTCCGCGCAGCCGATACAGAACCCGGCAAGTTCGATCACATTCGGCGGGACAATGCCGGGCATTTCCGCGGTTTCGCCGCCGGCAAGGATGCAATTACAGGCCTGCAAAGCGTCGGCCATCCCGGCAATCAAGCGTGTGATCTTCTCCTGATCGAGCGCTGCAATCCCGATATAATCGAGAAAGAGCAAGGGGTCACCCCCCGTGGTCAGGATGTCATTCACACTCATGGCCACTAAATCCTTGCCTGCGATTTCTAGCAAACCGCGCTCTAACAGCAATTCCAGCTTCGTGCCCACTCCGTCACAACCGGTCACGATCACCGGTTCCTGATAGCGGCTCAGGTCATAGCACGCTGCAAAAAGCCCGAAAGCACCCCACAATTTGCGGGTCTGCTGCGTGCGCCGCACATGCGTGCCGATGTCCCCCACAAGAGCGGCCGCCTTGCGCGTGTCCACTCCTGCCTGCTGGTAAGTTAATGTGCCCGCCATATTCCGCTGCGGCGGTTCTACATGCCCCCTCCCCCTCGTCACTAAAAAAAATTCCATGAGCCCCGAAAAAGGCGAACCGGTGATTCATTTCATGATTTCGTGGGAACGAGTCGTCTACGCAAGTAGGGGAAGCGGTGACACATTTTTGGCAAACCCAAGGCTTTGATAAGCCCCGGCATGTCTGCTAGTGTTTACCAATTCGTGGCCTAAACCTGTCCTTGCTGGCTTTATGCCGAAAACCTCTCACGCATGCTGTCCATTTATAAAAAACCAAGCCCGCCCGCCGGAAACGTTTAAAAAGATTGCCAAGCCACCTCGATTTTCTTAATTCTCAGAAAGATGAGCGAAGCAGATAATTAATTTCCCTTAATTTCCCTTTTTCGCCTCTTCATTAAGCCGAAGTCCAGGAGTTCCACCATTCCCTTGAAGCTCACACGCATGCAGCCGTCCACTCCATCCATCCAACTCGAGTCCGGTTTTGAGATTGGCTACACGGATGTTTTGGCGCGTTTTGATCGGCCAGTCACGCTGGCTGGAGGCACGCATTTTTTATTGGCGCGGAATGGTCGTGGCAAAACCACCTTGCTGCGGACATTGGCGCGCTCGTTGAAGCCGCTTGCTGGCGATTTTTGTTTGAATGGCTTCATTCAATATCTACCAGAAAACCTGAAATTTGATGCGGAGCTTCCGGTGTCGATGATCTTTCGCACCTTATTGCCGAAAGCGCGGTTTCGTGAGGCGCTTGATCTGGCGGGCCGCATTGAGCTCGATGTCAAAAAAACCTATGGCCGTCTTTCGACGGGCAATCGCCGGAAGACGCACCTGATTGTCGCGGAGTTCTCGATCCGGCGTGAAGCAGGCAACATTTTGTTGTTAGACGAACCGTTCAGTGGGCTGGACGCCTTTGCGCGTCAGGCATTTGAGGACATCTGGCACGGGTCATCGGCCAACGTTCTGCGGTTGGTGAGTTGCCATCCGGACTACGATGCGATGCCGCTGCCGAGTGCCTTGATGATTGAGGGAAAGACTGCTCAGCATCTCAACAAGGACGGTCAAACTTGGAATGATTTGAAAACTTTGCTCAACTAAGCCATGAGACTTTTCCGGCTCACATTCGCCACGATTATCCAGCGCAAGACTTGGGTGATCTGCGCGTTTGCGGTGGTCGCACTGCCCCTGATTTTACCGCTGATTTCGAGTGCCACGGAGAAGCCCATATTGGTGCAGCCGGCTCGCATCCTCGCGGCTTGGGACACGCTTTGGATCTGCGCGCTGCTTTGGGGCTTATTTACCGCCGCCCGTGAAGGCGAGTCGAATGCCACCTCCGGTATCGGCGAGTATTTCCTCACCGCTGGCGTCTCAGCCACCCGACAACTTTTTGAAATTTGGCTCGCGGTTTTTTCTTTTCTCGTTCCTCTCACCTGCATGACGGCGCTGGTCTGCCTGTTCGCCGCCGCGCCAGCGGATCCAGTGGAACACACGATGTGGTGGGTGCTGAATGCGCAATATGCGGTGCTTTTTCTGCTAGTTTTTGCGCCCGTGCTGGCTCTCGCCATTGCATTGGCCTCGCGCTTTGGAGGGATCACGGGGTTTGCGGTCACCATCGGCCTCACTCTTTACGGTCTATATGGCGTCGGTTATCTCGATAACCTTCTCAAACTTGAGGGCAATCCGGTTTTGCGGGCCTTCTGGGTATTTTCGCCGCAATACCGCTTTGCGGATCTTACGCAGCGGCTTTATTGCAAAAGCGGTGCGCTTCCGTCCGAAGCATTCTGGACTATGACCCTTTATTTTGTTGGCATCCTTGCGGTTTACACGGGTTTGTCGCGCCTTTGTTTCCGGATCAAACTTTCGTCCTAACAGCTCCCATGTCACGCCTTCCATCCCTCACGATCTCCATCGCCTTCATCGGCGCGGGCGGGTTGGTCTGGGCCTTGACGGGGCCACCGCTCGTGGCCGAACCCCAGCTCGATGTCCCATTGAATCCTTTCGGCATCAAGGGCAGCCCCTATGGCGAGGTGTTTGCAATGGCATTGCAAGGGCCGATCGACACCTACTTCAATGCCAGCATCATCAGCGGATCGCCCGTGCCCTCAAAGGCTGCTGAAGCCGTCCGCAGTGATCCCCCCCCGACGACCCCTCCACCCGATATCACCCCAGCCACATGGAGCTTCAAGTTTGAAAATCTGCTCACTTCGCTGAATCGGGCCGCCGTTGCTCGCACCAATCCCAAACCGGCGAGCGAGGCCCTCAAGCGCCACCTTCGGCGCCAAGCGGAAAACAAACTCCGCTTCGCCAATCAGCTCGATCCAGCGCATTACTCGAATTACAATTCCCTCCATTTTTTCCTGACAGAGCCAGAGGTCGGCACTCGCCCGGAGCTCACCGGCTCCGCCGCCCAACTCGCCGATGACACGATCCGTTATTGCCTCAAGCAAGAGCATGATCCCCGCCCCGCCCTCACCGCCGCCGCCGCCGCGACCAACGTTCTTCATTTGATGTTTGCGGACTTGCACAATCCAGCCCCCAAATTCAGCACCGCACAAATGCGCCAATACCTCACATTGCTCGACCAGAGCCTTGTGCGCTACCACCACATCGCCGATGAATGGGACCAAAGCCAAAATTGGGATCTTCTATCACCCCAACGCATCGCCGAATGCCAGGAGCGCCTCCACTTCATCGGAAAAATCCGCGACGCCGCCGAGCAAACGATTCTTCGCCTCGAAAACAAGAAATCCGACGCCACGCCACCCTCTCACTAATCCTTTGCCGTTTCTCATTTCGCATTTATATTTTAACTCGCATGTCTGACTTCTCCGCAGTTCTCGAACCTCCGCCCTTGCCTGGCAATGTCCCGGCACTTGGCCATGCGCATTTTGCCGCAGGCATGAATGGCCGCGAGCTGCTCGTCATCATCTTCCGTCTGTGTCGTGATCTGCGCGTGTCGGACATTCAAATGCGTGCCTCGCGCCCGGTCTACATCCATACCAACAAGGGCATGGAGAAACTCGATTCGCTTGGGATTCTTTCTGCGGCCCACATGGATGCGATTCTCAAGGAACTCATCACCAACCGTGAAAGTGCCAGCCATGGATTCGGTCAGGACCATGCGCTCAGTCAACGCGTGGATGAAAAAATCCGTCTTGCCATCGCCGATTTCGCGGAACGCCAGGTTTCGGACTTTTCCTGCGATGGAATCCCCATGAATGAAGACGGTGAATGCTCTGGCCGCCTGCGGATCCAAGCCCACCTCAGTTCTTCGGGTCTCGGCATCACCTGCCGCATTCTCAATGATTCCATTCCGGAACTCGAAGCGCTCGGCCTCGACCCTGACACCACCGAAACGCTTCGCCACGGAGTGCTCAAACGCGCCGGACTCTGCCTTGTCACGGGTCCTACCGGATCGGGGAAATCGACCACGCTCGCCTCGCTCATCGATTGGGTGCGCCGCCACCATGCCAAACACATCGTCACCGTCGAGGATCCGATTGAATACCAATACCCGGATGACATGGATGACCCCGACTATCCGGGCCATCGCATTCCCTCTCCCAGCATCGTCACTCAGCAGGAGGTGGGTCGTGACCTTCATTCATATCGCCAGGGCCTCAAGGATGTTCTCCGCAAAGCGCCCCACATCATCCTGCTCGGGGAAATCCGCGACCGCGACGCTATGGAAACCTGCATGGAAGCCGCCCAAACCGGCCATCTGGTTCTTTCCACCCTCCACACCACCGGGGCCGTCAAAACCATCGGCCGGATCCTAGAACTCTACCCCACGGATAATCACGCGTCGGTCCTCAGCCGGCTCTCTGAAATCCTCATCTTCATCCACTCTCAGGGGCTCCTCAGCGGAATCCAACGCCGCGTTCTCACGTATGAGTTTCTCCAAAACAACGAGGACGCCGTCGCCAGCGCCATCGCCAACTATGACGGCGGTGCCCGCTCGCTCGAGGATGTCATTCGCCGCGCTGGCAACATCCAGTGGGACGCCAACCTCCGCCGCCTGCTCAATCAGGGACTCATCACCCACGACACCTTCATCAACGCCCGCATGAACCGCAACGAGGACGAATTCTAACCGCTGCGCCACCCATTCACCCCTCTCATATCATCTCACAAAAAAAACGGCGGTTGAAAACCGCCAATCAAAACATAGAAATCTCCGAGATCGCAAGGCCCATCGAAAGCACTTCCATACACTTCCGAAAATCCAAGCCTTCTCATTCCGTAATACAACAAAACACTAAAACAAAAAATAGAAACATATATTATGAAACTGACTAACACACTAACAATGAAGCGCAAAACCGGCATGACCCTGCTCGAATTGACAGTTGTCATCCTCGTCTTGCTCTCCCTCATCTCGATCCTCTTTATCGGCGCCCGCGCCTGGAAGAAGGGTTCGGACCGTGCGGCCAACATCATGAACCTCCGCAATTGCCAACAAGCGATGCGCGGTCATGAAAACATGCACAGCAGTGCAATAGGTGATGATTTCTTACAAGCCACCCTTGAGACCTATATGAAATTCCCGACGGCCATTGGCACGGAAGTGACCTACAGCACTCTTGGGAAAATCACCCCCCAATCCGCGACGGTTGCCGTGGATGCGGCGCATCTCTGGTTGGTGCCTTCCGCAAAGGGTCTGCCTACTGCAGAATACGGCCACACTGCCTATGCTGATATCACCGGCTGGTAAGCCGATTCATCCCTCCCTTTGAGGAGGTCAAACTCAACGGTCCGCCTGCCCACGGTGGGCGGGCCGTTCGTGGTTTAAATTTCTCGTTGCCCGGATGCCTCATCCGGGCTCTTTTAACTTCCATCGCCTTTTTTCCTTTGGCTACTTTTCAACATCCGGCATCGCTGAATGTGCTGCAGCAGTTCAGCCAAGCCTGTTCCATTTTGCGACATACCACCCGAGCGAGCAATGCCGCGTGGTATCAGAACGCGTTGGAGCTTCCGTTCCAAATTCACATTCGCCCGGACGGCGCACAAATTTCCACTTTTTACTTCCATGCGAAAAAAGCGCATTGGAGCAAGGGCCCGTTGCTGACGCAGGAAATTCTCGAGGATCCCTCGAAACTTGTGCTTGTGCTAGCGGAGATGCTCCAACAGGCGCGTTCTAACAAAGCGACTTCTCTTGGCGTGGTTCTTCACATTGCCGATGAATTCGCCACGACTGAGCTCAAGCCGGAATTGAATAATCCGGCCTCCCTTTCGGATCTACGAAGCACGGCCATTTCAGATCCCGCGTCGATTCTCGAGGATTCCTCGATCATCGCCGATCAGGCATCATGGCGCGTGATCCCCTACCCCGCTGCGGGCAGCGAGGTGATCGGCACCACGGTCACTGTCACCCGGCAATATGCCGCCTTTTTGGCCACCTGCCGGCAAACCGGTGAGGCCGCGAATTTTCCCATCATCACCCATGCATTGAGCGCGCCCCTGGTTGCCGTGATGGGTCTGGCCCAAACCTTGGAAATCACGCCCGGCAAATCATTTGTCGCCATTCTCCAGTATCCTTGGTTCACCGCTTTGGCCTTTTTTAATGAACATGCGGATTTGCGGCTGATTCGCACCCTTCAACATCGAGGCTCCCGGAAACCCACCCAGTTTCGCAATGCCCTCACCACCACCAATGCTTCCCTCGAATTTGTCGATCCCGACCTCTTCCTTTTACCGCTTGGACAAGAAATCGATTCCTCGCTTGAAGGCAACCTCCGCAGCACGTTTTCGAATTGCCGCATTGAAGTGCTGCATTCTCCGCAGCCTGACGGCATTCCCGATTGGTGTCCCGAACTCGCGATCACCACAAGGCCCGCAGCGGTGCCGTCCACGAATCAGAACATCACCGTCCTGTGCGAAGACCAATGGGCACTGCAGGATTTCCTGCCCACTCCGAAGGAAATTGTCGAAATCTACCCGAGTCGTTCCGACATGCGCCTGCTCAGGATGCTTCGACTCGCCCGTGTCGCTCTCATCGGCATCGCGCTTCTCTGCCTCGCGTATTTCACCTTCGGCATGATCGAATTGATTCGTCGGCCGGGATGGACCTTTGATCCTTCGCAAGCGGACACCATCAAAGGCTACCTCACAAAACTCACTGGCGAACGGAAAAAAGTCGATCACTGGAACAACCTGCTAGATGACCGGTCGAAGGCTTGGGTCGCCATGGAGGCACTCGCCCGCTTGTTTCCGGAAA
This sequence comes from Akkermansiaceae bacterium, assembly GCA_903930425.1. Lineage (GTDB taxonomy): Bacteria > Verrucomicrobiota > Verrucomicrobiia > Verrucomicrobiales > Akkermansiaceae > Luteolibacter. The sequence continues at coordinate 12,721 of CAIYYV010000430.1, forward strand.
ATGGGGGCATGCTCGTAAAAAACTATACCCACTCGGCGAAACCGGACAGCGCGCCCGGGCAGGCGCGAGTCGGATTTGTGAAGGAATGGAAAATCACGGGTTACGCCCGGGATGAGGCCATCGAAACCCTCAATACCCTGAACACTCGGGAAGGCATTGCGGCGCATTTCAGCGAAATCGCCCGTCTCACCGGCAACAACACCTTCAGCCCGAACGTTGGCAACCGCAACCTCAACGTCAATGTCCGCACTCAGGAAAACAACACCTTCAAACCTCTTCCTCCCGAAGAAACCAACACGGCGGACGAAACCACCTACCCGTTCACCTTCGAACTCACCATCACCCAACGCTTCGAGGCCACGGATCCCATGGCCATCAACGTGCCCAAAATTTAGTTTGGGGAAATGTTTCATTCCATGCATCTTTACCGTCAAACCATTATTCTTTTTGGGCTCGTGGTGCCCGTCATCGTCGCGGCGGCTGTTGTGGGTTGTGGCTTCATGCTTCAATCGAAAATGGCCGCCTCGTTTGCGAACAAGGAGAAAACCTTCAAAACGTATGAGCAAGCGCGAGTCACGGTGCTCGACATCGAGGGCCAAATCAGCCGTCAGCGCAAACATCTCGACCGATGGAATGAGCAACTTTCGCAGGAAACGGCGAGTGCGGTGACCACCCATCTTCGGAAAATCTCGGAACGACTTCCCAGCAAGGAAATCCAGCAAACATCGTTTGAACGCCCAAGTGGCAGTGGGGGCTTCGGCTCGGTTACGGCCCAAAAGTCATCCCAAGTCCGCATCGCCTTCCGCGGCACCTACCGGACGATGCAACGCGCGTTTCTCGAACTCGAAACCCGCATGCCCCAACTCCAATTGCAGGAACTTCGAATCGATCCCGCCGTCAATCAATCATCCCTTCTCAATTTCCAAGTCACTTACACCGCATGGGAAAATTAAACTCACAGCACGTGGGTATCCTCCACGAGTCAAATCACGATGAGGTCGAACGGCATTTCCGGCCCATGGTGGCTGACGCGCGCCACTTGCCAGGCCGTTCAATTGGCTTGCTATTTCTGCTAGGATGGCTTCTCATATCCACCGCGTCATCCGCTCCCACCACTGCGCCCGCCCCCGCGCCCGCATCCACCCCCGCCCCCCTTCCGTCAAAGCCCGCAACCACCGAAAAGGAGAAAGCCCCGGCAAGCCCCTTGAAAGCCGGTGATTCCGCGAGCATCATTCCTTCTCGCTTTGTGGGAGAAGATGATCTCACCGGCTATATCGAGGCGCGCACCTCGATGTTTGCAATGCAAGGGCGGGCCAACGACCCCTTCGGCCAGCTTCAAGATCCCAATGCCAAACCCGTCCTCAAAACCACCGTCGCCAAAGCCACCCGTCGGATCGCCCCGATTTTGGCCACTCCCTTTTCTGAAATCATCAAACTGCTGAAAGTCACCACCATCATGCCCAAGGAACAA
>CAIYYV010000431.1 GCA_903930425.1 Akkermansiaceae bacterium
CTGTTTCATGTCGTAGAACCAGACGTGGTCGGTGCCGCCGGAGTTGGTCTTGGTGAAGAGCAGGATGGCGGTGGAGACTCCAGCGTAGGGCTTGAAGACTCCGGAGGGCATGGAGACGATGGCCTGGAGCTTTTGATCCTCCACCAGGATCTTGCGGATCTGCTGGTGGGCATTGGACGAGCCGAAGAGGACGCCATCCGGCACGATGACGGCGGCGCGGCCACCGGTCTGGAGCATGCGCAGGAAGAGCGCCATGAAGAGCAGCTCGGTTTTCTTGGTCTTGACGATGCGCTGGAGATCCTTGGCGGTGGACTCGTAATCGAGGCTGCCCGCGAAGGGCGGGTTGGCGAGGATGAGGGAGTATTTCTCCGTGTCGTCCTCATCGCTCTCGGCCAGTGAGTCCTTGTAACGGATGTCCGGGTTTTCCACGCCGTGGAGGAGCATGTTCATGCTGCCGATGCGGAGCATGGTACTATCGAAGTCGTAGCCGTGGAAGGTGCCCTCATTAAAGCGGCGACGGGAGGCGGCATCTTTGTAGATGGCGTCTCCATGATAGTTTGTTAGATATTCCGAGGCGGCGATGAGGAAGCCGGCGGTGCCGCAGGCGGGATCACAGATCTTGTCCTTGGGCGTGGGGGCGGTCATGTCCACCATCAACTGGATGATGTGGCGCGGGGTGCGGAACTGGCCGTTCTGACCGGCGCTGGCAATTTTGCCGAGCATGTATTCGTAAAGGTCGCCCTTGGTGTCGCTGTCGGCCATATCAATGGAGTCGAGCTGGTCCACGATGTTGGCGAGGACGCGGGGAGTGGGTATCATGAAGGTGGCGTCCTTCATGTGGTGGCTGTAAGTGCTGCCGCCTTCGCCACTGTCAGACTGGCCGAGGGTTTTGATGAACGGGAAGGCCTGGTCCCGCACCGTGACAAACATGTCCTCGGGGGAGGTTTCTTTGAAACGGGACCAGCGGAGGTTGTTCTGCTTCGGGGTGAAAATCGGGTCCTCGATGGGTTTTTTGAGGCGGTTGGCCTTGTTTTCCTTGAGGGTGTGGAGCTCATCCAGGCGCTTGATGAAGAGCAGGTAGGTGAGCTGCTCGATAACGGTGAGGGGATTGGAGATGCCGCCCGTGTAGAGTGTCATCCATACCGCATCTACCTTGGATTTGATTTCGCCTGTGATCATTGAATGGGAGCAGGTCTAGCAGGGAGGGATTTGGGAGTCGAGACGGGATTCCGGTGGAATGTGCCGGAAGGGGGCAGCCTGCCTCAGGGGGACCGGGTGGCCTGGGCGGCCTTTTTGCTGGATGATCCGTGGCAGCTGCGGAGGCACCTCCGCCCTGGTCTCCCGCGGAAAGCCTGCGCGGGCAGTTGGAGGCGCTGCGGGTGCGGTGGAATCGGATGGATAATTCTAGGGCAATCGGTAGGGACTGATTGCATCGGTTTTAGCTTGGTGAGTTCATCAGGTCCGGTTAAAAGCCGTTTCCATGAAATGACATCGATGGAAAGTTCTTGCCTCCGCTATCCGATTTGTCAGTTAGTTCTCCATATAACTCATAGTTTAAAAACAAATTCTAGACCAATTGTTTCTTCACCACCCACCCGAATCATCAATGTTGGCCAAGTTGTTGAGGGGCCATTCACACCTGTCGATTTGCGCGTGCCGGTGGCCCAAGTCCGCTCGACTCCCCCTGAGCCACATCCATTTTCCCTGAATGCATTTTCCACACGTTTTTCCTACCAAGGCCTTTCATGACGCGCTAAAGGCCTCCTCACGTTCGCATAAAAATATGCCCATTCCATGAGACACCTTTTCTCGCTCATCGGTATTGAGCTAAGTGCCGTTTCCTATAAAGAGAAGCTTGTCTCTACGTTTGGAGGCGTGCTTTCGATCAGTATATTGGTATGGCTCACCCGCCAAGCCGTAGGCACGGAAAGTGCTATCCTTGTCATTGCGTCTATGGGTGCGAGCGCGGTCTTGTTGTTTGCAGTGCCACACGGTCAGTTATCTCAACCGTGGCCGGTGCTTGTCGGACATGGCATATCGGCTACGATTGGAGTGTTTTGTGCCCGTCATCTCGGCCACGATTGGCTTGCCGCCGGTTGTGCCGTTGGACTTTCCATCGGAGTGATGCATCAGATCAAGTGCATCCATCCGCCCGGAGGTGCCACCGCGTTGACGGCGGTGATGGGCGGAGACGCAGTGCGCGAATTGGGTTTTCAGTTTGTCTGGTGGCCTGTCATGGTCAACGCGCTCATCATGGTCGGCATTGCCATTATCTTTAATTGGCCGTTTGTCTGGCGGCGTTATCCGGCTGGTCTGTCGAAGGGCCGGTGCCCTCTGAAACCCCATCCTTTTGGAAGAGAAAATGTGCATGAAGACATCATGAATGCGCTACGTGCATTCGATTCATTTGTTGATGTCAACGAAGCGGATTTACTGGTTTTGGCTCGGATGATTGCCCGTGAGCGTGAGGCGAGGATTATCAAGGAGGCGAGGCAGCAATCTCATCATGAAAAGACAGAATAGGGCGAACCATGGTTTTCCTCGACTGACAAGAGAATTCCTCGTTCTCAATCAATATCAGACTTCCCTCCTGGATGCGGAGGAGCTGAACTGTCCCAGTGAGCAGAAAATCACTGGGACTCACCACTCCGTCAACAAGCTGTTATCAAAATTGAAGGAACACTAATGAAGAAAGCAGCATACTGCATTTTATCTGCCATCCTGATTGCAGGATGCACATCGACAAAGTATGTCAACGAGATACAATCGACTCAACTGGTAAAGACACCGAGAAGCTGGAATGGCCAACGGTTGCCAGCATACAAGAAGGGCACTCCAGAGATCACGATCCTGCGGATTACGATTCCACCAAAACACACACTTCCGCTACATACGCATCCAGTCATTAATGCCGGTATCTTGCTGAAAGGTGAACTCACCGTCACCACAGTCACTGGCCAAGTATTGAAACTGAAGCCGTATGATCCAATAGTGGAGGTTGTGAATACATGGCATTATGGAAGGAATGAGGGTGATAAACCAGCGGAGATTATCGTCTTCTATGCAGGAGAGAAAGGTGAGCCGATAACCATCAAGAAAGCAAAAAATAACCATTCACACACAAGTGCTGAATGCGACGGGGAGAACCACGGATGAACGCGGATAGACAGGGATGATCAAGAGATGAGGTCAGAAGGATTTCTAACGAAAGAATGCACAGAATTGGATTGCGGCGCTCTGTGAGCGTCGGGGCCCATGCGTGGCGAGATTTCCGCGATGCCATTTCTAACGACACACATCGAGTGCCGCAATCGACACTCATAGAGTGCCGCTACAGGGAGATCATCGGTTTTTGAGGTGGGTGAGGAGGGCGTTGAGGGCGGCTTGGCAGACGGCGTCTTCTTCGTCGATGTGGCGACCGGGAATTCGGTGGGAGGGATTCGCCCGGTCGGAGCGGTCACTTTTTGCTGCGGCCGTTTTTGCGGTGATCGCTTGGCGAGTGGCCACTGCGGCCACGGAACACCTTGGCGAAATACTGGCTCGACTGGAACCCGCAGCGGAACGCGATTTCGGTGATGCTCATCGCGGCGTGACGGGTCAGGAGCAGGGTGGCGGCCTGCAGGCGCAGTCGGGTGAGATGTTCGACCGGGGAGACATTGCAGAGTTTTTTGCAGTAGCAGGAAAAATGCGTGCGGCCGAGGCCGCAGGCGGCGGCCATTGAGTCGAGTGTCCACGGTTCATCGAGGCGGTGGCCGAGGGATTCGAGGAACAAGCGCACGGTGCGCTCGCTGCTCGGCAGCGATTGGTCGAGCGCGGGTTGGCGCGATTCGAACATTTCAGCCAGCAGAATGATCAACTCGTTGATGTGGATCTTGAGGCGGGCATGGTTGGCGGCGCTGCCGCCATGCTCGACGGCACTATCTAACTGCTCGAAGCAATGCCCGATCTGACGATTCGCCCGCCAGATCGGTTGTTCGTTTTGGCGCAGCCTATCGGTGAGCCACTTCAGTGCGGTTTTCGAATAGAGCAGCCAGGGTGGCCATTGCCACGTTTGGTTAGGCCGGCGCATGCCGACATCCAGGATGAGCCAGGAATAATGGCTGGCCGGCACGTGGGGTTGGCCGACGCGGTGGCGTTGCCACGGCCGGGTGATGGTGAGATGGCCCGGCTCGACCTGATAGTCTTTGTCGCCCATGCTGAAGGGCAGCCTGCCCGCCGCGACATAACCGATTTCGATTCCCTCGTTGCAGTGCCAATCGAGCCCCCAGTCTTGGTCAAAGGACGCATCCCAGTAGCCGGCCATGCAGAGTTCCTGCAAGTCATTCTTTGGCAGGCGCTCGCCCGGATAACTCCCGCGCCCGAGCGCCGCAAGCCGCACCGCGCCCGTCTTCGCGGCCGCTTTGAGCGGCTGGCAGGTGTCGGCATGGAAAAGTTCCCGCGCGGTGCGAAACGTGGTGCGTTGCCTCATGAGCGTCGCAATGTGCACTGGAAGGACATGCCCGCCGAGTGTTTGGCCGAGCGCGGCACGCGTTTTGGTTGCGGGATGGGCTTGATTGCGTTGGGGGATGGGATTGTGGGCATTGAAGCGATCGTCAAGGAATTGATGGCCTCGGGGTTTGACGGTCCGACGACTCTTGAGATTGCCGGCGAAGATGCCGTGAAAATTTCAGCGGACCGGTTGCGTAGATGGTCCGCGAGATAAGCATGGCACCCTGCAGGAAGTTTCATCATTCCAATCACGCTCGCTCACCTGAATCCTCACACGGACACCCATCGATCATGAAAAACGAACCGCTCCACAGTCGCCGCCAATTTCTTGGTGGCGTGATAGCCGCCGCAGTGGCACCGCAATTCATCCCCAGCCGCGTGCTCGGTGGCGAGACCGCGCCCAGCCGCACGATCCGCCTTGGCCACATCGGTGTCGGCGGTCAGGGCACCGGCCTGCTGCAGAATTTCCTTTCGGTGGATGGCGCGATGAGCGTGGCCATCGCGGATCCCTATCAGCAACGGCGGGTGGCGGCGGGCAAGCGCGTGCAGGAATCGCAGAAGCATGAGCCGAAGCTATACAATGATTTCCGCGAGTTGCTGGCAGACAAGTCGATTGACGCGGTGATCATTGCGACTCCCGACCACTGGCACGTGCCGATCGGGTTGGCGGCGGTACGGGCCGGCAAGGATGTGTATATTGAGAAGCCGCTCGGCCACACACTCGCGCAGAACCGCGCGCTTCTCCTCGCCTGCCAAAAAAACAAGAGGGTGTTTCAATACGGCACGCAGCAACGCAGTCAGGAGTTGCTCAAGCGCGGCGTCGAGTTGGTGCTCAACGGGTATATTGGCGACTTGCAGCGCATCGATGTGTGGGCGCCGGCGGGCATGGGCGGCGGATCGCTCGTTGAAACCCCGGTGCCCGATGGTCTCGACTATGACCTCTATCTCGGGCCCGCGCCGATAAAGGCGTGCAGCAAGGATCGCCTCACCAGCGCCGGCTCGTGGCATTGTTCCGATTATTCCATCGGCTTCATCGCCGGTTGGGGTGCGCACCCGTTAGATATCGCAATCTGGGGCATGGACTACGACCAGAAGGGCCCCGCGACGTTCCGTGGCACTGGTGATTTCCCGACACCCAACGCGCTGTTCAACAACTGCGCCACTTGGGATGTGGAAATCGCGTTTGCCGGCGGGGTCAAGATGCATTTCATGAGCGACAATCACGCCCAACCGATCGTCACCCAGTATCGCCAAAATTGGGACGGCAATGGCACGACGTTTTTTGGAACGAAGGGCTGGGTCAGCATGGGCCGCGGCAGTGTGGCGGCCAGCAACCCGGACTGGTTCAAAATGAAGGAATGCGAAGGAACCAAGCGAGTCCTCTATCACAACCGCTACTACAAGTCCTTTGTGGATTCCGTGCGCGACCGCTCGCCGTCGATCGCGCCGATCGAGGATGCGGTGCGATCCGACGCGCTCAGCCATCTCTCGCTGCTTGCGATCCAATCGGGTGGCGAAGTGGTTTGGGATCCCAAAGCCTATCAGATCCAATCGCCTGCGGCGCTCAAGCCCCGAATGTCCCACGACCTTCGCGGGGCATGGGTCCAGAGTTGACAGGCAGAGCAATTCGGGAGCGACTAGCGGCATTTCCCGATCTTGAGTTGACGCATCACAAGATAAGCGACCTCCATGGGGTCCGCCTCTGCTCCACGCACAAAGTCAATATGAATCGCGGCGTCTTCGAGCACTGCGGATAGGGCCTGATGCGGCCTCAGACATAATGCTTTCATTATAAGGGTAACACAAAAAGGGGGCCCAAACGGACCCCCTTTTGATGTGAGATGGGTGCAAGTGAATTTTCGTTAGGCGAGGACGGTGCCTTCTTTTTTCTTATCGCAGCCGTCGTCCTTTTTCTTATCGCAGCCGTCGTCCTTTTTGCATTTGCCGCAATCGGCGAGGGAGGGGCAATCTTTTTTGTCACAGCTGTCGCATTTGTCGCAATCCTTACAGCCGTCTTCTTTTTTCTTATCGCAGCCGTCGTCCTTTTTGCATTTGCCGCAATCGGTGAGGACGGTGCCTTCTTGTTTATCCTTATCTTTTTGGCATTTGCCTTTTTCGCATTCGCTGGCGAAAGAGACCGAAGTGATCAAGCAGGTGGCGCAGAGGGTGCTGAGGAATAATTTCATAATGGGGTGTGTTGGGGTTGAGTTCTGATTGCGCGTTAACTTAGCTGGGTATTAGGATGTCGCAAGTGGAAATGTTGAGTCCTCGGAGCGACCGGTTTGAATTGGCCTTGCGTGACGGCACGCCGGTCATTGTGCGACCCTTGCTTGAGGAAGACCGGCCCTTGGTGGCCGAGGCGTATCGTCGGCTTTCGCCTGAAGCGCGGTATCAGCGGTTTTGGACGCGAACGGGGGAGATGCTTGGCGATGCGATGTTGGATCGTTTGATTGCGCAAAACCCGATCAGGCATATGACATGGGCCTTGTTGGATCCGGCGCGGGAATTTCCGGGAGTGGGGGGTGCGAGTTGGTGGAGGGATGCCGCCCACCCGCGGCAAGCGGAGATGTCCGCCATGGTGTTGGATGACGACCAGAGGCGCGGGATTGGCACCTTGTTATTTGCGGTGATGTGGTTGACCGCGTTTCGGGCCGGGCTTGACCAATTGGTGGCCTACACGTTGGCGGACAACCGTCGGGCGGCGAACTGGATGCAGGATTGCGGTGGCGAGGGGTCGTGGGATGGTTACAAACTCGTGTTTCGTTGGAACCTGCATCAACTCGACACGCTGCCGGAAACCCAGGCCGCCGCCGACCTCGCCGCCTGGTTGGCGGAGCTCTCGCCACGCATTCTATAAGGGCTTTGGCCTCATCGGGGCAGCCAAAAACCCATAATGGCCATCCTTCACCGACACCCGTGCGGGCCTGCCGGTTTTTTCGAAGAGGTCGTAGCCTTGTTTGAGGTTTTTCCAAAAACTTTCCCAGGGAGATCCGGAGGTTTTTCCCATGCGCTCACTGGTCATGCGAAACGGAAACACATGCACCTCAAATGCCCGCTGCCCGTTCTCCTGCGCCGCCGCGCACAAGGTGTAAATCTCCTCGATTTTTTCGTCGGTCATGGCCAGGCACCCGATCGATACCCGGTTGCCGTGAATCATGATCAGGCTGCCGGTCCGGCCCAAGGATCGGTCATAGGCATTCGGATAACCGAGGTTGAACGCGAGGTGATACCGGCTGTCCGGTTTCATCGCGGAGGACGGGACCTGATAGAATCCCTCGGGCACTTGGCCATCGCCCTCGCGGAGTTTCGGGCCGAGGGAACCGGAGGAAGCGGCAATCGGATAGGATCGGAAGAATCGGAAGCATTGGGTTTTCGAGTGGAAAACGAAGAGATCGAGGACGAGCTCTTCCTTGAACGCGCGGAGCAGGACGGGGCTGCCAAAAACGAGGCCGGCGGCCGCGAGGTCGTGCTCGAGGGCAGGGCGGACGCGGGCAGCAGCGGCGGCCGCGCGCGGAGGGTGGGCGGGATCCATGGAGGTGGGAGTTTCCTTGCAGGTGGCGAATCCTGTGAGGGCGCAAGCCCATATGGAAAGGAGGGTTTTCACGAAAGGTGGATGCTGCATACCGCAATGCCGCTGGGATGACAGGACATTTTTGCTCCCGACTGACTTGGCGATTACGGGCAGGCGGGCAGGATGCCCGCGCCACGGTGGCCCGGGCATCTTGCCCGGAGGCCTCATCCAAAAGTGACTCCCGATTCAGCACCGGCCACCGCGCCGGGTGCTGGTGCTAGAAACGGGCTATGAGGGAAAAACGCGCGTCGGCTTGGATTCAAGAGACAGATTGCATCCATGGTGGTTTTAAGCAACAACACGTGCGCCGCCCATGACCCAGCTTTTGATTGAACCTGCCCGCCGCACCGGATGCGAGGATTTACCCGCACTTGCGCAGGTCTTGCAATCCGCGGCACAACGCCAGCGCTCACCCATCGATGATGTGTTAGATTCGGCGCTGATCGATGAAGAGCCTTACATGCGCGAACTGGCGCATGACCTCGGTCTGGAGTGGCTCGAGAGCATTCCGTTGGCCGAAGTTCCGCTGCCCCTGCGTGAGGCCTGCGGTCCGCGGATTGCGTTGCGTCACCGGTTGTTGCCCGTGGCCATCACCGGCGAGGGCGATCAAAAACGCTTGAAACTGGCCACTTTTGACCCTTTCAACTTGGTTGCCCGCCAAGCCGCCGCGCAGGAACTGCTCTTGCCGCTCGATTGGTGCATGGCCTCGCGCAAGCGCCTCCACGAGGCGTTGCGCCGGCTTTATGGCGTGGGTGCGGACACCTTCGAACAAATCCTCGAGGGCCGGGATTTTGATTATGATCACCTCGAAGCCGGCGAGGACGAGGCCAACATCATCGACCAAGACGACGACGAAGAAGCCAGCGTCGTCAAATTCGTCAACCAGATCATCCGTGAGGCGCTTGACCAACGGGCGACCGACATCCACGTCGAGCCGCTCAGCACGAACTTGCGTATCCGCTATCGGATCGATGGTCGCCTGATCGAAATTGCCGTGCCGGAAAACATCAAGGCGCTGCAAAGCTCGGTCATTGCCCGCTTGAAAATCATGGCGCGGCTTGACATTGCGGAACGCCGCGTGCCGCAGGATGGCCGGATCAACCTGCAATTTGAGGGGGTCACGATTGACGTGCGGGTCGCCACGGTGCCCACTGTTGAGGGTGAGAGCGTGTCACTGCGCTTGCTCAACCAGGAAAAATTCAACATTGCGAAGCTCGCGCTCGAGCCGTTTGTGTTGAAAAAAATCGAGTCATTGTTGCATTTGCCGAACGGCATCATCCTCATCACCGGGCCGACGGGTTCCGGCAAATCCACCAGTCTGTATTCGTTTTTGAGTGAGGTGAATCACCCGGAGCGGCGGATCGTCACGGTTGAAGACCCGGTGGAAAACAAACTCACCGGCGTCATGCAGATCGCCGTGAAAAACGAGATTGGACTGACCTTTGCCACCGCCCTGCGGTCGATATTACGGGCCGACCCGAACATCGTGATGATCGGGGAAATCCGGGATTTGGAGACCGCGGAAATCGCGATTCGGGCTTCTCTAACGGGTCACTTGGTGTTTTCCACTCTGCACACCAATGATGCGATGGGGGGCATCAGTCGCTTGGTCGACATGGGGGTCGAGCCATTCCTCGTTTCGGCCGCCGTCCGAGCCTTCCTCGCCCAACGCCTCGTCCGCCGGCTTTGCCCGCATTGCAAAACTCCGCGCGAAGTCACCGAACCCCACCGCCGCGACCTCGGCATCCCGCTCAACATCGCCGGTCAGGCGTATTCCCCAAAAGGTTGTGACCGCTGCCGAATGACCGGCTTCTCCGGTCGCCTCGCCATCTATGAAGTCATCCTGCTCACATTGCCGATGCAGGAACTCATCGCCCACCGTGCCCAATCCGCGGAACTCCGCGTCCAGGCCCTGCGCGACGGCTACGTTCCGATGCGCGAATACGGGTGGCACAAGGTCATGAAGGGGGAAACCACCATCGAGGAAGTCGTGTCCGTCACCTCGTCAGAAATCGGCGGCGACTGATAGAGAGAGCTGAAATTTGAGATTTGAGATTCGAAATTTGAGATCAGCCATCTGAAATCTGAAACCCGCAATCCGCAATTTCAAATCTGAAATTTCAAATTTCAAATCTTCCATGCCTCAATTCACTTACAAAGCCCTTGCATCTAACGGATCGGTTTCCACGGGTGAGTTGGACGCTGCGGACCGGCCGGAGGCCCTGCGTTTGTTAGATCGCAAGGGCTTGCAGCCGCTCCATTTGCGGGAATCCGCGGCGGTAGCGCCTGCCGGCAAAAAGTCGGAGGGCAAGGGGAAATCCGGGGACGGGGCGCTCCGGGCGGGCAAGGCGCAGGCGAAAGACGACGTGATACCAGACGGGCCGATCAAGTTGAAGCGGCAGGAGGTGGTGTTGTTCACTGAGGAATTGTCGGACATGCTGAGCGCCGGGTTACAGTTAGAGCCGGCGCTGAAATCGATGGAGAACCGGCAGGAATTGGGCAACCTCAAGGCGGTTTCGTTCAAGTTGCGGCAGATCGTCCGGGACGGGGTGAATTTTTCCGCCGCCTTGAAGAAGGTGAGCCCGAGTTTTGGGCCCTTGTATTGTTCGTTGGCGGCTGCGGGTGAGGCCTCGGGGGCGCTCGACACGATTCTGAAGCGTCAGGCGCACTACCTGAAGACACTCGCCGAGCTGCAATCCCGGCTGATTTTGGCGATGATCTATCCGGCGTTTCTGATCGTCGCGGGCATTGGGGTTTCGATTATTTTTGTCACGGTGTTGATTCCGCATCTCACGGCGCTGATCGAAAGCACCCCGGGCGGGAAAGTTCCATTTGTGGCTGCCATCCTGATTTCCGCAGCGGATTTTCTGAGCAAGTGGTGGCTCGTCATTGTGCTCACCTTGGTTGCCGCGTTCATTTTTTCAAGGCATGGAAAGACAACGAGGCGAACCTGCCGGCGTGGGACCGGATGAAGCTCCGGCTGCCGCTCATTGGGCGGATCATCTCGAGCCGGTTTTACGTGCAATTTCTCGAGACGATGGCCAATTTGGTGGGGAATGGTCTGCCTTTGTTGCGCGCCTTGGAGTTGTCGCGTGACGCCACGCAGAACCGGTCGTTTCGCGATGAACTCGGCAAGGTGATTGATCAAGTCGGCGATGGCCGGTCGTTTTCCAAGGCGCTCATTCGCAATGGCGTGTTCCCGCCCTTGTTGATCGACATGATTTCCGTGGGCGAGCAGACCGGCAAAATCGATTTGTCGCTGCGGCGTGCGGCCGAGCGCTATGACAAGGAGCTCGACAAGGATTTGCAGCGGATCATGGCGCTGATCATGCCGACCGTGCTCATCATCATGGCCGGCCTGATTGGCACGATGGCGTATTTGATGATCACCGCGATTTTTCAAACGATTTCCAACCTCGGTTGAAGCGAGCGAAGACGACCCGGAACGATTCTTCCGACAATTTTTGCATCGCGTTGCGTTTTCTTCAGTGCAAGGCTGCCGCCCCAAGAAATCCCCGTCTTTTTCATGAAAATTCAAGCTCCACACACACTCGTCCGCCGTCGCGGTTTCACCCTGTTGGAAATGGTCATCGTGCTTGGCATCATTGCCATGCTGTTAGGCGGTGCCATTTTTGCGAGCAAAGGCATCCTGAGCTCCTCGAAAATCGGCCGGGCGGATTCGGATTTCAAAACGATTGAGACCAATCTGATGCAATACAACACGGCCAATGGATTCTTTCCTTCCAGTTCGCAGGGCTTGAAGGCCCTCGTGGACAAGCCGTCGGGCACACCGGCACCACGGCGCTGGTCGCAGATCATGACGAAGGTGCCGTTGGACCCGTGGAAGAATGAATATATCTATCGGTATCCCGGGAAAAAGCTCAAGTCTGAGCCTGAAATCATCAGCAAGGGGCCGGACGGAATGGAAAACACGGATGATGACCTCAGTAGCCAAGACTAGCGGACCCCGCGGTTTCACGCTCCTCGAAATCGTCATCGTCCTCGCCGTTTCCGCAATGCTTCTCGGCGGCGCGGTCGGCTTGTTGGTTTTCTCCTCAGACCAGCGCGTGCTCAACAATGCCTCCGGAGAAATCGAGGCGCTCGCCAAACGCGCCCGCACCACCGCCATCCTCCAACAAACTCCCTACGCCCTCGAATTCCGCCAAGGCATCGTGCGCCTGCTGCCGCTTTCCGAGGCCGGCAATGATGAAAAAAAAACCGCGGGCGGCCACCGCATTGGCGGCGAACCCGTCACCCGCACCACGGGCGAGCGCCGACAATTCACTTGGAATGACGGCATGCACTTGTTCATCCGCCGCTGGAACTCGTCCGATTGGTTGCCCACCGGAAAAAACTCGATCCATATTTGGCGCTTTGATCCGACCGGGCTTTGTGAGCCGATTTCCGTGCGGATGGCTCTCAACCAAAGTTGGGAGGAAGATTTCTATCACCCCCTCACCGCCAGCATCCGTGACAGTCAGTTAGAAGCCCGATGAAACGACCGGCCGATTCGATCAGACGCGGGTTCCTTCTCTTGGAGATGGTTCTCGCGCTCGCGGTTTTCGGGCTTGCGGCCACCGGATTCGCCATCGCGCTGCACCGGATGGGTGCCGTCGCCGCGTTGGCCCGCACCGAATTGCGCATCACCCGCATCCTCGACAGCGCTCTCGATGCAACCCTCTCGCTCCCCGCACTCGAAGAAGGCGTCACCCAGGCCACCGTTGCCGATTCAGGCATCGAACTGAGCACCGCCGTCTCATTGCTCGAAGAAATGGAGAACGAGGATGGCCAAATTTTGCAGGACATGTTCCGCATTGAAGTCAAAGCCCGGTGGTTTGAAAATGCCGCGTGGCAGGAACGCACCGTCGAAACCTGGCGTTATGGCCGCATGTATCAACCATGAACCCATCACCTGTTAGACCCCGTCAATCCGGTTTCACGTTGCTTGAGCTCGTGCTGGCGATGGCGTTGATGGCGTTGATCGTGGGGATGGTGTTTGCGACGGCCCGCAGTTCATTGGCCTTGGGCGGGACGATTGTGAAATCGCAGAACGAGGAGATGCTGCATCAGGCATTTTTCGAGTTGCTCAGTCAGCGATTTTCCGCGTTGCCGGGCAACACCCGCTTGGATCTTCAGGTCACCGGTTCCGGGGCGCACGAACTATCAGACCTCACCCTGCAGAATGTCCCGCTCAGCTTCACCTGGGGCGGGCAGGAACGCATCGCCAAGACCGTGCAACTCTCGACCGTCAAGCGCCGCAGCGGATACCTCGACATCGTCCTCAAGTATTATGAAAATGAAATTCTGGAGGGGTCTGCGTCCACGTTTGGAAGTTCCGCGCTCAGCAAGGAACCGTTCGCACAAATCGTGTTGTTAGAAGACGTGGCGTTTTTTGAATGGCGGGTGTTAGACGCCACCACCATGGAGTGGCAGAATGATTGGACGATCCAGGGCCGCCTGCCACTGCAGGTCGAGCTCACGATGGCGATCGGCGCAAAGGGCGAGGAAATGCGCCAAATTTTCTGGTTACCACCGAAGCAGAACCCCGAGACGGTGATGCGCCAGATGCTCCAAAGCGCAGCAACACCCGGAGGATGAAGCACCCCATGCGCATGAAACGAGGACCTATTTTTCACGGCCGTGCCCGCCCTGGTGCCGCGCTCATGGCGGTGTTGTGGTTGATTGCGGTATTGGCGATGGCGTGCATGGCGACGCTGCGGGTGATTTCATTTGATATGGAGTTAGCCTCGGCAAAAGTGCACGGGTCGAGGGCGCGGCACATTGCCGAGATGGGGGTTGCGGTGGGTTGCAATCCTGCGGTCAAGCGCACGGATCCGATCTTGCGGCAGCGGAATGGCGAGGACGGCGAAGGCTTTGAGGTGAAGGTGCTTTCCGAAGGTGGGCGCTTCAACATCAACACGTTGTTGTCGCAGGGTGACAAGCCCTTGCTGACCTCGATCTTTTGCAATTGGGGGCTCGAACTCAAGGAGGCGCAAGACATCGTGGATGCCCTCACGGATTGGGTCGATGCCGATGATGATACCAGCCTCAACGGCGCGGAAAAAAAGGATTATGAAAAAGCCGGACGGGTGAATCAACCGTTCAACCGTCCCTTTTATGACCTCGGTGAAATGCGCCTGGTTCGCGGGATGGACTTCCTCGAGAGCGTCCGTCCGGATTGGCGGAATTGGTTCACGGTCTGGAGCGGCGGGCTTTTGGATCTGAACGAGGCAAGTGCCGAGTTGATTGCCGCAGCGGCCGAATGCACGGTCGAGCAGGCGGCCATCATCCCGGAAACCGTGCGCGGGGCGGATGGTCAACTCGACACGGAAGATGACGCCCGCCTGCCCGATCCCAAAGCCGGGCTTGTTCTTTTGGGAATAACCTCGGAGACTCGCCCCGATCTTGCCCGGCGTTTCACGGTCAATGATTTGACCACCCGCATTGAAAGCATCGGCTACGCCGAAGGAGCCAAACGCAAAATCATTGTCATTGTCCGCAACCGCACCGGGAAACCGGGCCTTCTTGAACGCACCGAAGAAATTATCCCGTGAGCAAATCCACTGATTCTGTCCTGCTAGTCCCCGGTGCCTCCGGGTGGGAAATCTGGACGCGCCAGACCGACGGCGGTTTCACCCTCCACAGTGAGACGGGCCACGAACGGGCGGGCGATCTCCATGAAATTCCTCCGGGAGATCTGTCGCTCCTCTTTCCCGTGAAATCGACCACCGCCGTGCCAATGCGCGTGACCAGCGAGGACGACGCCCTGTTTCCCGATTTGGTGGCCTTGCATGCCGAACGCCTCGGGCTTCGTCCAGACCCCATGGCTGGCCAACTTTCCGATGTGTTTATCATCGCCCGCGAGCACGAAAACACGGCCTTGCTCGCGGTGTTTCTGCGTTCCCCGGGCGAGGGGGACTTGCCTCCTCGCGGCCCTCAAAGTTTCGATCTTTCGGCCCGTGCGTTTCCGGTCACGGGGGAAACCCTTGCGATTTGGCAGGAGTTCGGCCGCTGGGTGTTCGCCGTGTTTCATGACGGGAAACTCGTTTATTGCCAAGCCACCGCCGTGAATGCGCCGTATCCCAACGAGGCCCTCGCCCGGGAAATCCGGCTTTCTCTGATGCAGTTGGCCATGCAAGGACTGACGGTCGAACCGTCCCGCATCGTGCTGTGGTCCTCCAGTGAATCCCCCGATCTCAGCGCCCTCACGTCCGCGTTTCAAGTGCCGGTCGAGGTGACCGCACGCCCGTCGCCCGTTCTGCCCTCACCTCTCAGCAAACTCTTGCCGGCCGATGTGCGCGCCGCCCGCCGCGTCGCCGTGAAACGCCGGAATGTCGTGCTCGGCATCGCGGCCGTCGCCTTGGTCTACCTCGGTCTCGCCGGGTGGTTTGGCTACGGCCTGTGGAAACGCGCCGCGGAAACCCGGGATCTTCTCCGACAAGCGCGCGCCGCCGCCCCCGAAGGCGAGGCCTACTCGCTCCACGTGTCCAAATGGCAGGAACTCTCGCTCGCCATTGATCTGAAACATTCGCCGGTGGATATCCTCCAGCGCGTTGCCTCGTGTATTCCACCGAACAGCAGTCTGCGCCTCCAATTTGCAGAAATTAGCGCCACCGAAATTTCCCTCAAGGGCGAGGCTCCCAAACTCGAAGCGGTCAATACCTTCAGCCTCAAACTTTCCAAAAACAACGATCTCGCCCACTTCACTTGGAAAACCCCCGAACCCAAACAGGCTACCCGCGGTTGGGAATTCCTCTTCAATGGCGCGGTGCCCACCCCCGAATCCAGTCCCTGACCGACAAACCTCCACCCAAACGGCATTTATAGAGTCATGGGTCATGAGTCATAACCTCCGACCTCTGACCTCCGACCTCCGACCTCCGACCTCCGACCTCCGACCTCCGACCTCCGACCTCTGACCTCCGACCTCTGACCTCCGACCTCTGACCTCTGACCTCCGACCTCCGACCTCCGACTTCCGACCTCCGACCCATGTCCCCTCGTGAAAAAAACCTCCTGATCTTCTTTGCGGCCGCGGGTTTCCTCGTGCTCAATTTCCTCGTCATCGGGTGGTATCGGTCGAAACACGCCGAGATCGCTCGGCAGCACGCATTGGCCATCCAAAAATTGGAAAGCGCCGAACAATTCCGTGCCAGCCGCGAGCAGGTGACCGACCAAATGGATTGGCTTGCGAGCCATGAGCCGAAGCCGGCGGCCAACCAGGATGTGCAAACCGCTCTCCAACAACTTTGCCAAACCCAGGCGGAATCCGCCGGCCTGACCATCACTTCACAAAACCCGCAACCAACGGACGCTGCCGCAGGCTTGTATTTTCACCGGGCCAAAATCGAGATGGCCGTGAACGGCACGGAAGAGGCTCTCTACCGCTGGTTGGATCAACTCAACACCCCGGAAAAATTGAGGATCGCCTCCAGTATTCGAATCTCCCCGAACGTCAAGGACGACACGAAAATCGATTGCAAGGCCGTCATTGAACAATGGTTCGTGCCAGTCCCCCCCGCGTCCTGATCGCATTTCATCCTTCGCAAGCCACCCGTTCCTTTCCATCATTCGCCCATGCACCCCGCGTCCCGCCTCGTCCTGCTCACCCTCGCTCTCAGCGGTGGGGCTATGGCGGATTTGCCGAAAAAGGTGCTGCTCGTAAAATACGCCGGGCTTTGGAACAACTCCCCCTTCACCAGCAAACCCGCGCCACTCCCTCCGCCCGATGCCGTGAATCTGTTAGGGGACTATGCCCTTGCCGGCGTTTCCCCTGTCGGCGACGGATACCGCGTCACTTTGTTGAATAAGAAAAAACCGGAGGAACGCATCACCGTGGATTCCGACAATCCGAAAAATGGATTCCAAATCCTCGATGTGACCCGCAAAGCCGGTGACCCGCTTGGCACCGTGGTCCGCATGTCCTCGAGTGGCGTCATCGGCACGGTCAGCTTTGATGAAAAACTCTTGGCTCTAGCGCCCGCCCCGGCCGTGAACAAGGCCCGCCCGAATATGCCGCCCGGCGTCGCAATTCCCGGTCAGCCGACCCCCCCTGGCGGCCCGTCACAGCGCCAACCGCGCGCCCGCGTCGTTCCTCCGTCGGCCACCCCCTCCGGTGCCACCAGCGGCCAACCCATGAATGCCTCTGCCGGTCAGCCCGTGGGTCAACCTGTCGGGCAGTCCGCTGTTCCTTCGATCCAAAACAACCCGCGTTCGTCGCGTCACGGCGAACATTAGGCCCGCCACTCTCTCGCATTCCACCGTTTATCCCCATGTCCTTCCATTGTTCCCTGATCCTCCTCCTCCTTATCGGGGTGACCGCGACCGGCCAGCAAACCGCTGACGCACCGCCCGCTGTGAACGAGCCTGCAGCCGCAGCCGCCGCGCCACCGACGCCACCGGTGGTCGTCCCTCCGCCATCGGCCCCGGTGCCTGCTGTTCCGGTGCCTGCAGTTCCGGTGCCTGCTGTTCCAACGCCAGCCATCCCGCCGCCATCGGTCCCGACGCGTCCTACCACGGGCGGGCCAGCGGCCAATCCCATACTGCCCACGGATAGTGCCACCACGGCCCGGCCCGCCAAAAATTCCGCCGGTCCACAACCCGGCATTCCGCTCGGCGAAAACAAAATCATCGATGACATCATCGAACCGAAATTGAGCGGCAATCAACTGGCTGGACTTTACCGGCAATACACCGGCCGCCGTGTGATTGTTTCGGTGGCTGCGAGCACCGCCGAGTTTGCCTTCATCCAAGAAGCCAGCCCGAAAAACCCGCTCACCTATGCCAAGGCCGCCGAGCTCCTCAAAAAGGCCGCCACCATCGAAAATTTCATCTTCGTTCCCGATGGACAAGACCCGAATCTCGATATCCTGACCCTTGCCACTTCTTATAAACCGGCCCAACGCGGGATCGACGTTTACAATGAAAACGATGAGCTGCCAGAGGGCGATGCCGTCATTTCCTATGTGATGACTCTGAGTTATATCAAACCGGAGCAGGCCCAGGCCGTCTTCATGCAGATCGTCGGCACCCTCGGTGCCTTTGGTTCCATCGCTCCTGTCGCGAATGCCTCGGCCTTGATCATCACCGAAAACACCTCGCTCATCCGCAAACTCATCGATCTCAAAAAGGAAATCGACAAGCCCTCGTCCCAGGTCGCCACCCGCTTCATCAAAGTCCAGTATGCCGATGTCACGGAACTCGCGGCCACGCTCACCGAGCTGCTCGGTGCCCAAGCCTCCGCCCAAAAAACCGCCGGCATTCAACGGGCCGATGCGCCAGCCGCCGCGCCAGCCGCCCCCGGCGTCAATATCCCCCGGGCTGCGGGCCAATCCGGAACCACCGGCAGTGGTGAGGAAACCCCGGTGCAAATCATCCCGGAACCGCGCAC
The DNA here is from genome assembly GCA_903930425.1 of Akkermansiaceae bacterium. Taxonomy (GTDB): domain Bacteria; phylum Verrucomicrobiota; class Verrucomicrobiia; order Verrucomicrobiales; family Akkermansiaceae; genus Luteolibacter. The sequence continues at coordinate 18,450 of CAIYYV010000431.1, forward strand.
CAACCGGATCTTCGCCATGGGCCGCCCGGTCGATCTGCTTTTCGTGGAAGGCTTGATCAGCGAGTTCGATGTCCAGACCAGCGACAAGATCTTCCTGCGCCGCAAACTCCGCTTCCTCACCGTTTCCGAATTCCTTCCGATCGCCGGCGATGCCCTGACCCGCGCGTTCACCGGCACCAGCGAGGGCGGATCCAAAGCCAGCGGCAGCGCCACCGGTGGCCAATCCAACAATTCCCGCTCCAGTTCCAGCAATTCCCGCTCCGGCTCCAGCAATTCCCGGTCCGGCTCCAGCAACTCGCGCACCGCTTCGAACAATTCGTCTTCAAGTTACGGCGGGTCCAACAGCTACGGCGGCTCCAGCGGCATGTCCGGCGGGTCCGGCGGCGGCGGCAGCTCGCTCAGCGACCCGAATGTCAGCTCCGCGCCCGAGTCCCTCCTCGTCGGCCGAACCCTCCTCGTCGCCGACAACATCACCAACACCATCGTCGCCCAAGGCCCCCCCTCCGGCCTCGAAATCATCGAACGCTTGCTCGACCAAATCGACGTCAAACCCGACCAGGTCATGATCTCCACCGTCATCGGCAAACTCTCGCTCAGAAATGAAAAATCCTTCGGCGTGGATTATTTGGGCTTGGGCAAAGACTTCGCCGGCCGCGGCGGCTCGGGTTCGGGCCCCGGCATGTCGATCCTCCCGCTGGTCGGGTCTGCCGCTTCTGGAATTCCGGGCACCGATGCCTTTATCCCGGCGGTCCCCGCGCGCGGCGGCTTGGCCCCGGGCGTGCTTTCCCCCAGCAGTGGCCTGCAGATGTATGGCAAAATCGGCAACATGCATGTTTATCTGGATGCATTGCAAAAAAAGACCGATTTCACCGTGCTTTCCCGCCCGAGCATCTTCACTTCGAATAACCAAAAAGGCACCATCTCGAGTGGCCAGCGCATCGCCATTCCCACCGGAACCAACAGTTATGGAGGTGTCAACAGTGGTGGTTCCACCCAGATTCAATACCAGGATGTCGTCCTGAAACTTGAGGTCATCCCACTGGTCAATTCGAACAACGAGATCACCATGCAAATCTCCCTGCTCAACGACCAGGAGGGCACCCCGCAAGTCATCAAGGGCGGCGGACCCAATGGCACCGACCTCACCGTCCCGGGCATCAATACCCAGGAAATTCTCACAACCGCCACCGTTCCTAACAACGAGACCATCGTGCTCGGCGGCCTGATCACCAGCACCAACGACCAGCAAAAAATCGGCATCCCCATCCTCTGCGACATCCCTCTGCTCGGCAAACTTTTCTCCAGCAACGTCAATAACAAAAAACGCGAGGAGTTGCTGATCTTCATCCAACCCTCCATCGTCAACAGCGGTCAATCGCTCGACGATGTCCAATCCGCCATGAACTCTCGCTACAAAGTTTCCAGCGATTCCCGCAAATTCTCCGATGGCAGCGGGGTGCTCCCCGGCGTCGACGACATCCCACGCCTCGAAAAACAACCCAAAGCCACTCCGCCCAAGGCGGTCGTCGTGCCCGAGTCCGCCCCTGCAGAGCCCACCAAGACCCGCAAATCGCGCAGATAATTTCACAGACACGCCCGTGCGCACAAGGAGCGCGGGCTTCAGCCCGCTTTCTCTTCAGCCCGCTTCGCTTCTCTGATCTTCTTCAGCCCGCTTTTTGCCTGATCCTTTTCTTCCACTCCCCATTCGGGGTGATGGTGAGAAACTTGTGATCGGACGCCAAAAAAGGGCCGGGGGACAGTGCGGTCCCCCGGCCAGTGGATTTGAGGTTTCAGATTGCGGA
>CAIYYV010000432.1 GCA_903930425.1 Akkermansiaceae bacterium
AGGCGCGAAGGAAATTGGCGAAATGATTGGAAGGACTTTTCGGCACGGATGGCAATTGGGACGCCATGTCCTTGGCTTTCGACTCGGGAATGATTTGCAGGGTGGCGCCGTGAGAACCTCCCTTGAACGTGAGATCCTCACCGTAAATCACCTTACCAGGCGCGCTGGCCTTGGTTTCGATTTTCCCCGAACTGGGCGGTGGGATATTGGCATCCACCACCGCATCCCCGAATTGATCCGGGAGTGGCGGCAGGTTTTTTACGCCGTCATACCATGTCAATTCGACAGGTGGCATTTCACCGCGCTTTGGAAACTTGAAGCTCAGGGTCGAGGCCTGGGGGAAAATGAAGTCGTTGTGGCCCTCCGCCATCACTGAATTGATTTCTTCCGGCAAGCCGAGCTTGAGGAACTCATGCGCGGTATCCACGATATGCGCGCCCCAGTCACCCAGCGCGCCGTTTCCAAAATCAAACCACGAGCGCCAGTCACCATTGATATATCCTTTGTTATAGGCATGGAACGGCGCGGTCGCCAACCAAGTGTCCCAGTCAAGCGATGCGGGGACCGGTTGTTCAGGCAGCAATCCCGACACCTTCATCCCATGCCAGCGGCGCCCGCTGTTCATAAACGCGGTGATCCGGGTCACATTCTTGATGATCCCGGCGTCGGTCCATGCTTTGAATTGGAAATAATTGGCGTCGGAGTGCCCTTGATTGCCCATCTGCGCTGCCACCTTGTATTTTTTCTCAGCCTGCATCATGAGCGCGACTTCCTGGAAGGTGTGTGCCATCGGCTTTTCCACATAAACATGCTTGCCCATCGACATCGCCAGCATCGCTATGGGAAAATGGGAGAAGTCAGGCACCCCGACGCTGACCGCATCGATGCCTTTGCCCATCTGATCGAGCATCTTCCGGAAATCCTGGAAACGCGGGACGTCCGGGAATTTCTTCAAAATCGCGAGCGTGTGGGGTGCCCCCATGTCCACATCACAAAACGCAACGATGTTGGCGAGACCGGTAGCATGCAAGGAATTGATCACGTCTGCCCCGCGATTGCCAATGCCACAACACGCGAGGTTGACCTTGCCGACCGTGGGTGCTTTACCGCCCATTTTGGCGGCCTGCCCGAACAACGGGTTGGCTGCAACCACCGTGAAAGTGCCTGCTTCAAGAACTCCTTTCAGAAATGTTCTGCGATGAAGCGGTTTCTGATGGGGCACGGTGGGATATGTTGAATTCATGGTTTGCGCAATGGCTGGGATTGGATTTACAGCAAATAACTGCACCGGACAATCGCATCCTGTCAAACGAAATAGAGAATTTTTTCGCTTGCGTTCGATCCGGCGGGGCCGCTAATTTCCGCGCGACGAAGGCCCCGCGGTGGGGCTAACAGAACAGCTATAAAAGAACAACAGCATGGCAATCATTGATTTTGGAGGAACGAAAGAGCAGGTCATCACACGCAAGGAATTTTCGATGTCGCGGGCACGCAAGGTGCTCAAGAGCGAAACCATTGCCATCATCGGCTACGGCGTGCAAGGCCCGGCCCAAGCGCTCAACCTGCGGGATAACGGCTTCAAGGTCATCATCGGCCAAGCCAAAAAATTCACCAAGGACTGGGATCGCGCCCGCAAAGACGGCTGGGTTCCAGGGGTCACTTTATTTGATATCGAGGAAGCCGTGCAACGCGGGACTATCATCCAAATGCTGGTTTCAGACGCCGCCCAACGGTCGATCTGGCCGGCGGTCAAACGCAACCTCAAGGCAGGTGACGCGTTGTATTTCTCCCATGGCTTTTCCATCGCCTACAAAGATCTAACGAAAGTCGTCCCACCTGCGAAAGTGGATGTCATCATGGTGGCTCCAAAAGGTTCGGGCACCTCCGTGCGGCGGAACTTCCTTTCCGGTGCCGGCATCAATTCGAGCTACGCCGTCTTTCAAGACGCCACAGGCCGGGCAGAGGAACGTTGCTTGGCCGTCGGCATCGGCATCGGGTCGGGCTACTTGTTTGCCACGACATTTGAGCACGAGGTGTTCAGTGACTTAACGGGTGAGCGCGGCGTGTTGATGGGTGCCCTGGCCGGGATCATGGAAGCCCAGTATGAAGTGCTCCGCACCGCCGGGCATTCGCCCAGCGAAGCCTTCAATGAAACAGTCGAGGAACTCACCCAGAGCCTGATCCGCTTGGTGGACGAAAATGGCATGGATTGGATGTATGCCAATTGTTCGGCCACCGCCCAGCGCGGTGCCCTGGATTGGAAACCCAAATTCAAGAAGGCCGTGTTGCCGGTCTTTAAAGATCTCTATCAGCGCGTCAAGACCGGCAAAGAATGCTCCCGGGTCCTGTCATCGTGCGGTAAACCGGATTACCAAAAACAGCTCACCAAGGAACTCGACCAAATCGGTAATTCCGAAATGTGGCAGACCGGTAAAGCCGTCCGGGCCCTGCGCCCGAAGGAAACCGCCCGTCAGATTTCAAAAGCGACCTTGGGCGTCACCGGCCGGAAATCGAATTAATCCAGTGCCGCGATGCACGGGTTTTCGTATCAAAACGGTTCGCTTCATTGCGAGGGCGTCGATCTATCGGTGCTGGCCGCCGAGCATGGCACGCCTCTGTATGTGTATTCATCGGCGACGATTCTCGACCATTACCGGCGTCTCGACGCCGCGTTGACGGGCGTGTGTCATGAGGTGGCTTATGCAGTGAAGGCGAATTCGAATCTATCGATTCTCCGGCTGTTAGCTGCAGAGGGCGCGGGGTTTGACATCGTTTCGGGCGGCGAGTTATTTCGGGTGATTCAAGCGGGGGGTGATCCCGGTCGTTGCACTTTTGCAGGGGTCGGGAAAACTCGTGAGGAAATCGTTTATGCGCTCGAACAGGGGATTTATTCCTTCAATGTCGAGAGCGAGGAGGAACTGTGCTACCTCAATCAGGTGGCCGGAGATCTCGGGAAAATCGCGCCCGTTGCGGTGCGGGTGAACCCGAATGTCGATGCCAAAACCCACAAGTATATCTCCACCGGCAAATCCGAAAACAAGTTCGGCGTGGATTTTGGAGCCGTCGCCGGAGTCTATGAGCGCGCGTCAAGGGATCTGCCACACCTGCGGCTTCGCGGTTTGCAGATGCACATCGGATCGCAACTCACGTCCATCGCTCCGTTCATCGAGGCTGTGGAAAAAATCACCCCGCTCGCCCAAGAACTCAAGGACCGCCACGGCATCGAATTCTGGTCGATCGGCGGCGGCATCGGCATCATCTATCAGGAATCACTCGCCTCCGGCAGCGCGGACTGGTGGGCCGGGCAAGCCGAGCAGGACCGGCCGCTCAGCATCGCGCAATACGGGCGGGAACTCACCCCTCGCCTCAAGGAGCTCGGCCTGAAAATCCTGATGGAGCCCGGGCGGTTGATCGTGGGCAATGCGGGCGTATTGCTCACGCGTTGTCTCTATGAAAAAAAGGGCTCAGCCAAGACTTTCAAGATCGTCGATGCCGGAATGAACGACTTGATCCGGCCGGCCCTCTACGAAGGACATCATGAAATCGTCCCGCTGCGACAACCGACCAGTGATGCAAGGACGACAGTGGATGTGGTCGGTCCCATCTGCGAGAGCGGTGACTTTTTCTGCCAAAACCGCGAGTTGCCGGATTTCCATCCCGGCGATTGCATCGCGCTCATGTCCGCGGGTGCCTACGGATTTGCGATGGCGTCGAATTACAATTCCCGGCCACTTCCTGCGGAGATTCTCGTCGAGGGCTCCTTGGCAAGGGTCATTCGAAAACGCCAATCACGAGACGATCTCATCGCGGGCGAACTCTGAAACCGTCCTCCTTTTGATCAGGGCATGCGGATCACCGCCTGCCGCGCCCGCGGCTCCGGCCACCCCCCCGACCCGCCTGATGAGACGAGTGAGGTGTTTTGAAAACGCCGGATTTTCCGCGGGCATGACGCGCCGCGAGCTCCTCGATGTGCCAGTCGTGATCGTCCCAACGCGGAATCGGCATCCGGATGATTTTTTCGATTTCTCGAAGGTATTCGAGTTCTTCCTCGGAACAAAATGATACCGCACGTCCATCCGCACCGGCACGCGCCGTCCGACCAATCCGATGGACATAAGCCTCCGGTTCGTTAGGCAAATCATAGTTCACCACCAAACCGATGGCGCGGACGTCCACGCCACGCGCCGCCACATCGGTGGCGACCAGCACAGGCGTGAGGCCCCGCTTGAATCGGTCGAGAGCCTTTTCTCGCTGGGCCTGGCTTTTGTTGCCGTGAATCGCATCGGCCCCAAAACCCGCCGCGCAAAGACTCTTGGCGAGTTTATTCGCACCGTGCTTCGTGCGGCTGAAAACAATGGTCAGCTTCTGATCCTTGGCACCGGCCTGCGCGCGAAGCAATTGCTCAAGCAGCGGGCGTTTCGCTTCTCGCGAAACAAAGCACACTTGCTGCTCGATATTTTCGGCGGTCGTGGTCTCGGGAGCAATGCTGATATGCGCTGGATCACGCAGAATCGTTTGGGCAAGCTCAACGATGTTAGGTGCCAGCGTGGCCGAAAAAAACAACGACTGGCGCCGCGCCGGCAACATCGCCACAATCCGCTTCACATCCCGGAGAAATCCCATATCCAGCATCCGGTCTACTTCATCGAGCACGAAAAATTCGACCTGCGAGAGATCAATGTGCCGCTGGTCAATCAAGTCTAACAAACGGCCCGGCGTGGCCACCAGCACGTCAACACCGGCGCGCATCGCGTTGACTTGCGGCACTTGGCCGACTCCGCCATAGACGAGCGTCTGCCGGAACCGGATGTGTTGGCCGTAAGTGGTGAAACTTTTGCCCACCTGGCCGGCGAGTTCGCGGGTGGGAGCCAATACCAAGGTGCGGCACGTCCTCGGGCGAACCTGACGGGGACGTTCATGCAAGGCCTGAAGGATCGGCAAGGCAAAGCCGGCCGTCTTGCCGGTGCCGGTTTGAGCACAGCCTAACAAGTCACGGCCTTGCAGCAACAAGGGGATGGCCTGTGCCTGGATCGGAGTGGGAGTGGTGTAATGGAGTTCGCGCAAAACGCGGTGGAGTGGCGCAGCCAGTGGCAGCGCCTCGAATCGGGTCGGGGTCATGTATTCAATGGCCAGCACCTTCCGAGAATCGGCGGCTGGCGGTGCGATGAGAGATGTCTGAAGAACCTCAAACAATCCATCTCATCGATGCAGACCGGAAAAGGGCGGGCCTTTCAAACGACCGCGCAAAAAACGCCGAACTCGGCGCGCGGCGAGGCATTCATCGAAATCCACTCCTGTGCAAGACATTTTTGCAAACTTTCACGCGCCCATGCACTTGAGATTCCAATGGCATGAGGGCGCATGCGCCATCCCGCGACAAAAAAAGCGGGGCCGCCAACTCAAAATCGGCGACCCCACTCAGTGCTGGAGAAAACCCAATAACTCCAGATCTTTATAAACACACAAGGTAATCAATCCTGCGTGCAGCAAGAAACTACTGCGCACACGCCCGTGAAAACAGCTCGGAGTTTGTGATAAATTTGTCATGTTTTGGACTACATTTCGGGCGAAACGTTAAACAAGCCCTTGCGCGCTGGGCAAAAGCATGGAACTCGTTGCCCGTGCCTATCTTTAACCCTTGATCTGCCTCATCCCATGCGTGAAATCCTGATGGTCATCGGCTGTGTGGTCCTCGCCATGGCTTTGCGATCTGCCTACACACCGGCCATCCGCAAACTCGGGGCCTTCATGTTTCTTTTTGCCAGTTTTTGTCTTCTGTATTTTCTCACCCACAGTCTTCTCGGCGGTCTGTTAGGTCCGGCTCTCTGGTTGTTTCTGCCATGGTTTGAGCTGCTCACCCGCGTCCGCCAGATGCGCCTGCCACTCGAAAACCACCTGCACCCACAACCGATTGCAAATGCCAGGTTTTTCCCGAACGCCACCGAAGCGGCCACCGCCATGGAAGAGGCCGGCTTTGAGCACGTCTCGGATTGTGGCTGGGCCTGGGATGGCATGCATCAGTATTTCCGCCTGTTTTGGCACCCGGAGGAGCGCGCCGTCGCAGCTGTCTGCCTTTGCGAACAGCGCGACGTCGCCTTCGCCTTCATTACCATCACCTCCCATGACGCCCACGGCAACACCTGGCGCACCACCAATTTCCCGTTTGCCTCCACCCTTCAATGCCCCCCCGCCGTGCGTTGGAACCACGTCCCGTGCGAGCGCCATTGCTTCCACCAAATCCTTCTGGACCACCGCAAGTATCTCAGCCGCACCAAAGTTTTATCCCACCATCTGCAAATGCCGGATCCGGAAAAAATCGAAGCGACCATCGAGCGTGAGATGCGCCAGCAAATCGATCACAACCTCTCTTCCGGCATCATCCGCCTCACCGGCGATGGTCATTTCAGGTATTCCAAACGCGGATTGTTCTTCCTTTGGGGGCAGTTCCTCAAGGACATGGCCAGACTCTGTTAGATTGGCGGATCAACCGGTGAACACCCCCGCCGCAACCAGCCCACCAATCCCCAATCCCAACGCAATCCGATACCATCCAAAAAGCGACAGTCCGTGGCTTTGCAAATAGGAAACCAGCCACTTCACGGCGATGGCTGCGGAAATCATGGCCGCCACGACGCCCACAATGATCGGCAGTGCCCCGTAAGTGTGCCACATCAACTTCGCCCCCCCAAACCAAACATCCACCGAAGCATCGAGGCCCGGCACTTTCCAAAGCGCCTTTTTCGCGGTGGCCGCCGTGAGCGTGAGCACTCCTAACAGGAATGAATACTCCACCGCCGCCCGCACCGACAATCCGACTAACAGCCCGCCGACGATGGTCATCAGGCTGCGACTGGTTCCCGGCCACATCGCGACACACTGGAGCAGGCCGATGATCAAAGCCATTTTCCACGACAATTCCAGCAGCTTCAATCCACCGCCCTGCGCGGGACGGCGTTTTCTCCACGCGGCCGCCACGAGGATGAGCACGCCGCCCACCACCCATGCGAAAATGACCGGCCACATGCCAAAAAGTTTGGCCTCGATCCAGTCATTGAGCAGCAAACCGATCACCGCCGCCGGCAGGAATCCGACGATCACGGCGATGGCGAGATTCAATCCTTCTGGATCCCGGCCGAGCACACCGCGGATCATTTGCAGGACGCGCGGGTAATACAAACCGAGCACGGCGAGAATCGCGCCGCCCTGAATGCAAATGGCAAACGTGTCCGCAGCGGTCTTCGCAGCGGCCGTGTCCGCACCGATGCCCATCAGATGCTGGGCGACTAACAGATGCCCGGTTGAACTCACCGGAAGGTATTCGGTAATGCCTTCGATCAGGCCGAGGATGAATGCTTGCCAAGGTTCCATACATTCGAGTGTGAGAGGTGACATTCTGGCCTGCAAGGCATTTGCAGTTGCATGTTGTCTGAGCGCGATGAATGTTGCGCGCGGTTTTCCAACGGTGCATGAAAAAAAGCTATCTCAAACTGGTCCGTCAGGCGTTCAAGACCCTGCGGCATCGGCGACTCCGCCACCGTCCGTGGTGGCGGGCGCTTTCGCGCCCGCTTTTTGACCGTGCCTTGTGGGTTCCCTGCCGGGACACCGTGGCCAATGGCCTCGCGTTCGGATTGTTTTTTTCCGTGATGTTGATGCCCTTTCAATCGCTGCCCGCCGCGATTCTTGCGATGCGCTTCCGGGCCAATGTGCCCTTTGCCATGGCCGCCACCTGGATCTCCAATCCCTTCACCACTCCGGCCATTCTGCTTGGGCAGTTTCGTCTCGGCCAATGGATGCGCGACGTGCTGGCGGTTCCGATGCCCGATTTTCTAACAAACGTTCAATTCCACGCACCCGGTGTCGGCACGCTCAATGCCGCGAGTTTCATTCTGGGAATGATCACCTCGGCGGTTCTGTTAGCACTTTGCGCCTATCCGGTCGTACACTTGTTTTCAGCGATTCTGCCCCATCATCTACCCACCCGCTCCAGGCGCGCCCGCGCCGCCATGGACGCCACGGGAAATGCCAATTAAAGAATGTCGCTTGGCAAATCCCCAGCGGCGGCCAACCCTCAAGGCGAGATGCGACTGACCCTTGCCGAATTGCGCGACAGCTTGCCGGATGGCGGACTGCTACGCGGCCGCTCATGGCGCTGGTCACCCGAACCACTGCGGCTGACTCGCGAGGAAGCCCGCCAGATGATGGAGATGGGACATCCGCTTGCGCAATTTCAACAAGCCTGTGACACACTCTATCGGCAAAGCGCGTCGGGCAAGCTGCCTGCATGGCTTGCGGATCTGCTGGATGTCGGCAAGCCGGACTGGTTGGTTAGAATCCAGCGTGAGCCTGCGACGGTCGGACACCTGCCACGTGTGATCCGCCCGGATTTGATACTCACTGAAACCGGCTTTGCGGTGACCGAACTCGACAGCGTGCCGGGCGGCATGGGCGTAACGGCCTGGCTGGCACGCAGGTATTCCGCTGCGGGATTTGAAGTGCTCGGTGGCCCGAACGGAATGCTCGACGGATTCCGCTCCTTGATGCCTCAGGGTGGCACTGTGCTCGTTTCCAAGGAATCATCCGACTATCAACCGGAAATGGCTTGGTTGACCGGTGAACTTGGCCCGGCATGGACGGTGGCCGCCGCAGAGACTTACGCAACCGATGACCAGTCGCTCTATCGGTTTTTTGAACTCTACGATTGGCAATCCGTGCCTCAGGCGAGAACCCTTGCCGAACAAACGATCTCCGGCGATGTCCGGATCACGCCGCCTTTCAAACCCCATCTCGAAGACAAGCTGTGGTTGGCCTTGCTTTGGTCGCCAGCACTCAAAACCTTTTGGGAAAAAACCCTTCGCGGCAACCACCTGAAACGGCTTCGTGAGTGCGTGCCGCTCGGTTGGGTGCTGGATCCCACTCCCCTGCCCCCGCATGCATCGCTCCCTCACCTCGACGCATACTCGTGGGACGAAGTCGCCCGCTTCAGCCAAAAGGAACGCCGCTTTGCCCTCAAGATCAGTGGTTTTCATGAAACGGCGTGGGGATCGCGCGGCGTGTTCATCGGCCATGACTTGTCCGCCATCGATTGGGCAGAACGGCTCCACCACGCACTCCATCAAGCCCAAAGCCATCCCTGGATGCTTCAGGAATTCCGCGAGGGCCGGCAAATCACGCATCCCGTTTTCCGCGACGACGGGTCGGTCGAGATGATGCGCGGACGGGTGCGCCTGTGCCCGTATTTTTTCACCGCCGAAAACGGGTCCACCACTTTCGGCGGCTGCCTGGCCACGATCGTGCCTGCGGATAAAAAGAAAATCCATGGCATGAGCGATGGCATCTGCCTGCCCTGCGTGGTGGAATGAATCATGCAGAACACTCCGCACCCCGCGAGCTCGAATCGTGAAATACGTCTTGATTCATCACAAGCGCCGCCGCAATGCTCAGCCCACATGATTTCAAACAGCTCACTGGAACGCCGCTGGGGAGGCTTGTCGTTTCCCGGGCTTTTGCGCTACTACGCAATGCTGCACGCCCTCGTGTATCTGTTGCAACTCGTGCGACCGGACATCGGCGCATTGCTCGAGTTTGATAGGGCCAAAATTCTATCAGGACAAGTGTGGCGGGTGTTGACCTTTTTATTCGCATCCTCCGGTTCGGTTGGCAC
>CAIYYV010000433.1 GCA_903930425.1 Akkermansiaceae bacterium
CCAGACGCTGGAAGTCCGCCACCACTCGGGCACCACCAATCCCGCCAAGATCACCAACTGGGTGCGTCTGATGGCCCGCCTTTTCGACGCCGCCGAATCCGCCGCCACCGTCCGCAACCGCCCGCAGGACACCGGCCTCGGGATGTCCCGCCTGAAATGGTTCTTCCGGGCGGTCAACGCCAAGGGCCTGACCAAGTTCTACACCGACCGGGCGAAGAAACTCGCCGCATGATTCACCAACCTGACTCCACCATGAACACCAATAAACAAGAACTGCTAGACATCATCAACGCCGTCCTGACCATCGGGAATATCACCGAAATCAGGAGCGTCACCACGGTTGAAACCACCTCCCGCATCAAGGCCACCGTCAAATGTTTCCGGGGCGACGAACCCCTGACTGCCGAAGCCACTCTCGATTTCGAGAACCTTGAAGATGAATGGACCGTCACCCACTAACAACATGACCACATACCATACCATCGACGGGGCGACCTTCACCGTCACCGACGCCACCGACCTGATGAGCCAACTGCGGCAAGCCAGCTTCAACCCGGAGAGGGATCTCAGGTCCTACTGCCGGGCCACCGCCCGGGCCAGCAAGATGCAGACTGGCAAAGCGCACCGCCCGTGGCTGCCCGACGCGCTGGTCGCCGACATGATCGCTTCCGGCCTCGTCACTCCCCAACCCCCGACCGACGCCCCGCCATGTGCGTGATCCTGGCATGTCCTGACAACGTAAGGCCCAACGAGCAGACCTTGAGGAACTGCGAGAGAGCCAACCCGCATGGCGCGGGCGTGGCCTGGCGCGAGAGCGGGGAGGTCTGGTGGATGAAAGGTCTCGACGCCGTCGAACTGTCCGATCTGATCGGCAGGATTCCCGGCGAAATCGTGATTCACTTCCGCTGGGCGAGCGTCGGAGAGGTGACGCCGAAGCTCTGCCACCCGTTCCCCGTGACGCCCTGCGCCACGACCCGGCTCACGGGCCGCGCCCGCTCCGTCCTGTTCCACAACGGAACGTGGACGGGATGGCGCGAGGCATTGGGCCGGATGCCCCGCCACCGCATCACCGACAAGCTGGTGTCGGATTCCCGCGTCGCCGCGTCCCTCGTAAACTACCTCGGTCCGCAAGTTCTCGACCGCCTGCCCGGACGGTATGCGTTCTTTGATCGTGAGTTTACGGAACTCTATGGCGAGTGGCACGACTACGGCGGGATCAAGGTGAGCAACCTTCATTTCCTTCCCCTCGACGAGGCGCGGGTGTGCCAGCCGTCCACCTCAGGCTTCTGGACGTTCGAGGACGACGAGGAACCGTTCTGATCCAACACACCCCAACCACACACAACCATGCCATACCACATCCTAACACCACGCTTCCCGCTCGGGAAGACCTACGCCACTCCCGGTGCCCTCGCCCTGGGCATCGACCTGGCGTCCTACATGCACCGCCACCACTGCGGCGACTGGGGGGAGGGACTTTGTGACGAGGACAAGCAGGCTAACGAGAACTCGCTCAATGATGGCACCCGACTGCTGAGTTGCTACCACGTCGGCAAAGGCCGGCGCATCTACATCATCACGGAATGGGATAGGTCATCGACCTGCATCCTTCTGCCAGAGGAGTATTGAGCAACGCCACGATCCGCTCGACGGTGCCGATCACTTGGCTATTCAGTTCGCTGCCTGCTGTTACTTGGAGGCTGAACTGCGAGCTATGCGGAACCCGAAGTAGTTGCCGCTGGTGGACGGGTCACTGAAGACGCGGTTCGCGACGCGGCAGTAGTTCGCGCCGGCGGGCGGGCAGCCGCCCCGGACCGCCCGGAGCGAACCCCCTGTCGCACCGCGAGGATCGGTCTCCATCACTGAGGGATAAGCCCCATCATTACCATTATTATCCCAGCACCACTCCTGCACATTGCCCGTCATGTCATATAGCCCGTAGCCATTCGCCGCGAAACTCCCCACCGGAGAAGTGTATGGTTCTTCGCCCGTCATGTAGGTAGGGTGATAACCGGTGGTTCCATTCTGATAGATCTCTATGTTAGAGTTTTTGAAGTTCGCCTGATCATGGCTGATCGTATCCCCCCACGGGAAGCGCTTGCCGCTCAAGCCGCCACGGGCCGCCTTCTCCCACTCCGCCTCGGTGGGCAGTCGGTAGCCATTGGCGCTCAACTTCACCATCGTATTGTCGAGATCCAACTTGCCGGTTTGATAGACCACCGTCTGTGCCGCGTCTGTATAATAGGCAGGTATCAGCCCCTCTTTCACGCTCTTCGCGTTGCACCACTTCACCACCGCCCACCATTGGACACTATTCACCGGATGGTTGGCACCCTTGTTGTAACTCGTCGTCCCGTCCATGGACCCCTCAGGCAGATCAGTGTAGCCATTCTTCAGCCCCCACGCCCGCACCTCGTCCCACTGCGCATTGGTCACTTCTTTCTTCTGCATGTAGAACGCACTGACGTTCACTTTGTGCTGCGGAGCATAGCTATCTCCGTCCAGCGCGTCGCCCATGGTGAACTCACCGGCTGGAATCAGCGCAAAACCGGGTAGATCGACTGCTTTCAGCGTCCCGGCGACGGGCGGGTTTGCTGGGGCCTTGGCGGAAGGACTTTGGGCACGGGCCACAGAGGTGGCGGCACATGCCAGTGCGGCAAGCGCGACAATGGACGGTATGCGTGGAAACATGTTCATGGGCGTTCTGCGATTGGGGAATGATGAGATGATCACGGATGCAACTCCACTTATGAGCAACCGTTCAGCGGAGAGTAGCCACTACCGCGCCTGAGTCAACAGCAACCTCCGCAATCTTTCCAGCCAGCTTGCGCGTTGCTGCCTGGGGAGTATTGAGCATCGCCACGATCCGCTCGATGGTGCCAATCTCCAACTGACGTTCGCTTAGCCGCAGTACGGTCCACCCCGCCAGCGCGGCTTCGAGATACTTCTCGGCATCACTGGCATAGCCGCTGCCCCGCGTGTGCCTGCCACCGGCACGCATGAATATCCCGCCCTCAATCTCGATCAGCGTCCGGCTCTCCAGATGTGCGAAGTCGGCGCGCCATTTCCTC
>CAIYYV010000434.1 GCA_903930425.1 Akkermansiaceae bacterium
CCACCGGCCAAGAACAAAACTGCAAGCATCAGATAGACCAGAAAATCACGGACTGCAAAAAGACGTTTCATAAAAATAGCGGCAAGGTGTTCGTGGTGGGGTTCAGTTATGTTGTGTTGGATGTGGGCATTACCTGTCATATGGCCCAGACTAGCACCTTCCCTCGACTGGGATCGAAGGCCATCATCTGGCGGGTTTCTTCATTGAGGACCAGCGCCTGATCAAGGGCGCAGGCCACTTATTCGAGGGTGGCTCGCGCTCCGAAGCCTTTCAGTCCGTCATTGAGGATATCCGCCCGTACCTTGGAGTGCTCGATGACTTCCGGATCCCATCCCTTGTTTTGCTTCACGAACTTGCCGCTGCGGTAGTGATTGGCCACGGCGAGCGTTCCGCCGCGCATGGGGACTTTCGCAAACGCATTGCGGGTGCGTTCGATGCTGCACGCCTTGCCGTCCGCCGAGCAGACCATGAACAGCACATTGGCGGAGAGCTTGGTGTGACTCAGTGCGGCACAGGCTTCCTCGTAGGTGTCGCAGGTCTCGAAAACGTGCCGCAGCAGGAACACGGGGGCCGAAGTCGAAACCGGGCATGAAGGTCGGCGGCGCATAGTTGATGGTTGCCGAATACTCACCTGGAACCATGCCGGAGAGGGCACCGACCATGCCGGGCACACCCACCGTAACGAATTCCCGGCCGTCATCGACAAAGCGGAAAATCCGGGTGGCCTTGCCCAATCCCTTGAGCGGCCAATCCATGTTGCGCACATGGACCACGCGTTTCGTCCCGAGGCGCACGGCACCAGCGGTGCAGCCCAAGCGGAGCAACTTGCGCAACCAGCCGGGAGTGCCTTCAACCAAGGCCCCGGACCGTGCTGTCAGATGGGACAATTCGTATTGACAGTTCAAGAACGTCAATTCGGCTGGAGTGACGTCCACTGCCTTTGCCCATGTCTTGAGTTCTCCTTGGTAACGTCCTCCCGAGAAGCGATACCCGTTCGCGATGATCTTCATCAACGTCCGGATCAGGAGAACCGGTTTCTCGCTTGCGGGGTCATATCCGAGTGAATCCCGGGTCGCACTGTGGATCAACGCCTTGGCGGTCTTGCCTTCTTTCCGAATCACCTCGCTCCAGCGATCCTCCTCGGATTCCTGAAGATCGATCACGTATTCGCGGGTCACTTGATGAATGGTCATGTTGGTATCTTTCTGTGGTTGCTCATGAACAGATCTAACATACGATTCTCGTGATGCCCTTGAGCCTTGCCTCGCAATGCGGACAGTCTGGATGTATTGTCTGGGCGATTCTCATGATTTGAGTTCGATTGCCTATGGTTAAATCATTATTTTAACGTGGTGATTTGGCATCCTCCAGGACTTCAAAGTTCGAAGTCACCTGAGGCACCGAAAGGCTTACATCGTTGTGACCAATACCTAGACGGCCGAGCGTTTTGCGGATGAAATGCCTTGGCCAAATCATTTCACCAAGCATGATTTTTTCAAGTTTTGCATCTGCTTGGATTTTGAATGCTTCCCAGTGTGCTGTGAACCCTGGCACATTTAGACTCATAAGATGGATACCCTCCTCCAACACGACAAGTGATCGAAGCTCGGATTTGCTAGGTTTGTGGCTCAGCACTTCCAGCGTGGTTTTCAACTTGTTCACTTGTTCTGTCAATTTAGAGTTTTCCCCGATGATGGCGGCGTTTCCCTTCTCATCGATCGCCATCTTATCGTGGAGATGTTTCTTCAACCTCTCGATTTCCTCTTTCAGGGAGCGTTGGTTCGACCAGGCATTCAGTTGCACGACAAGCGCGACAAGAAGCCCTGCCGCCGCCGCCAATACGATCGGATTTTTTATCAGGTCCATGACATTATGTTAGTATTGAATTCGAAAGGCTCAGCCGCCCCGGAAAACCGATGACTGAGAATCGGAAGAGGATTTTTTTCTGTTAATCTGTTAAAATGAATTGGTGCTGGTTGATCGGGCGATGTTCCGACATCGCCTGTTTGGAAATTAATTCAAACCAACCAACACCATGAGCAAACTGACAGGTACCCAGGCACCGGCGCAAGCCGGGATTGAGGATTTTAACGGAATATTCCAGGAGCGCCTCCGCGGCATTGTGCGCGATGGCCTGCTGGCGATGTTCGAGCAGGAGGTGACCGAACTGTGCGGGCCGACCTATCGACCGACGGCGAGCAAATATCGGCGAGCCGGTTCGGAAATGGTCAAGATCGACACCACGGAGGGGCGAGAACGGTTCTCGAAATCCAGGGTTCGAGTGATGAAGGAGGATGGCAAGGAGAGCGAGGTTCGCCTGAAGTCCTATGCGGCGGCGAAGCAGCGTAAAGGGATGTTTGACGAGGTGCTTGAGGCGATGTGCCACGGGGCCTCCGGCAATGGCGTGGGCAAGATGCTGGGCGTGAGCGCAAGCACGGTCTGCGTGGGCTGGAAGGAGCGCAGCAGGGAACTGTTGGCGGAGTTTCGTGCTCGTGATCTAACCGGAATCGACATGGTGGCCATGATGATCGACGGGGTGTTTCCAAGCAAGGAACGGTGTGTGGTGGTGGCCCTGGCGATTGACGTGGAGGGCAACAAGCATTTGTTAGACTTCGAGGAAGGCAGCAGTGAAAGCGCGGAGGTGGTCAAGGGTTTGCTGGCCAAAATCACCGCCCGCGGCTTGAAAGTTGGAACGGATCGGAGGCTCTTGGTGGTGCGTGACGGCAGCGAGGCCATCGCCAAGGCGGTGCGGGATTTTTGGCCCGACGCGGTGCAGCAGGAATGTCTTGTGCATGTGGAGCGCGTGGTGTGCGGGAAGCTTTCCTACAAGCATCAGAAGGAATTCGTGGGCAAGATGAACCGCTTGCGGGCCGTGCAGGGGGCGGATGCTGGAGAAGAGGCTTTTGATGAGATGCTGAAATTTGTTAGCAGCAAGAACTTCGCGGCCGCGGAAGCGCTGTCGGCCAGGAGAGACGGGATTCTGGCCTTCCACCGGCTGGATGTGCCCGCCACGCTCAACGTGACGTTTTTGAGCACCAACCACATTGAGAATGTGATTCGCAACACGCGGGGTGTGATCGGCAGGGTGTGCCGGTGGCAGGCCCACAGCGATCAGATGGAGCGGTGGATGGGAGTGGCCTTGCTGCGGGCTCAGAGCGGCTTCCGGCGTGTGAGAGGGCATGGGCAGCTGGGCGAACTTGCCGCCGCCCTGGGACGGGCAGTGGTGGGCTGAACCAGTGGCCAGGCCACGCCGGAAAGTTGCCCACAGGAACCCGCAGCTCCGACGAGCTGCCGGGGGGCCCATTCTCGCTGCGGAACCCTGTGGACAACTTTCCTCATAGCCGCTGTCATCGTTTCAAACCGACGCGGTCGGGCGAATCATGTCCCGCAGACCACACGGCTCCGCCGCCTCGTCGCTCCGCTCCTCGCCGGCACCAGCGCGCCCAGCGCGGGAGACAGAAAAGAGCTTGTCGCCGTCAACCGTTTCACCTACGAATGCGTCGTCAGCCCGCCCCTAAGATTTTAACAATCTAACGGAATAAAAAATTCCCCCGGCCCGGCCCCTACACATATTTCGACATTCACGAACCGAAGTTGCGGCGGGTGGCGGCGGCACCGTTCCGGGACCGGGTGGTGCATCACGCGTTGGTGCGGGTGTTGGAGCCGCTCTTCGAGAGGAAATTCATCGAGGACAGCTTCGCCTGCCGGAAA
>CAIYYV010000435.1 GCA_903930425.1 Akkermansiaceae bacterium
GGAGCTTTTGAATGCCAACCCGGAAAAGCGCGCCAAGGAGATTGTGCGCAGTGCCGGACTGAAAGCCGGTGCCATGTCGGCTGGCTTGGCGCTTCCGCCCGGGCCGATCGGGATGCTCACGGTCATTCCCGACTTGCTCAAAGTCTGGCAGATCCAACAGCAGATGGTAGCCGATGTCGCTGCGTGCTTTGGCAAGTCCGCCCAATTGAGTCGGCAGATGATGGTGTTTTGCTTGTTTCGCCATGGTGCCGCCATGCTCGTGCGGGATGTGGTCGCACGTGTCGGGGAGCGCATCATTGTCAAACAGGTCACCCTTGGCGTCATCCAGCAACTCCTGCGGCGGATTGGTATTCAGGTGACGCAGAAGGCTGTGGGCAAAACTCTTTCGCGGTGGCTGCCTGTGATCGGTCCCCTTCTCATTGGCGGTTATTCACTGGTGGACACCCGGTCGATCGGCAAGACCGCCATCGACACGTTCCGCCGCCAAATCGAAATGCAGCCGGAAGAATGGAATGCGCAAATTCCGAACTATCAACGATTGTTGAAACCATGAATCTGAGGCGAACCGCAGACCCAACAAAGACACCCACGCCAACTGCATGAATCCTCGCCTGGGCGCAGGAGTTCGCGGAAAATGATGAACCGCCCGCCCGGTATCTCCAGCTGAATTTGCCAATAATTCGATTTTTTCCTCTGGCCATCCCCGGACCCAATAAGGCAGATTTCTCCTGTCGTTCAAACCAACCGTAGAATCCCCAGAACCATGCTTTCAGAACACCACGATATCAGCCACGAATTCCCCGAATGGCGCGTCATGCTCGACTCCCTCCGCGCCACCGATCAAAAATTCGACGCGCTGGTCGCCAAACACGACTACATCGACGATGAAATCCGCCGCCTCGAAGAAAGTCAGTTGCCGATTTCCGATACCGAAATCGAAAAAATGAAATTTCAACGCGCCGCCCTCAAAGACCAATCTTACCAATTGCTGCGCGCCGCCGTTGAAGCCGCGAAATCCTAAAGTCCTAACATCAGGGTGATGTGTTTGGCGGTCAACTCACCCATGGTCTTGCAAGCCGAGAAATCACCGCGCCCGTGAACTCGGTCGAGCTCCCCGGCCAATGCGGTCACGTGCTCGGCCGGGGCGATTTCATCGCCACTCATGACGTCTAACAACGCATGCAGGCGGTCGCTTTCACCCTTGGCGCGGTGGCTCATCTGGGCGCGCTCCTCGGCCACATATTGGTCGATGCTTGCGCGGTTGAGCACCTTGACGGCTAGGCGGGTGATGGCGCGGTTCGATTGGAAACGGAATGCCTGATAGACTGAGCCGTGGCCTTCATACGATTGCTGGTCAAAGTCGATGGCGCGAACTCGGTATTGGATTTCCTCGAAGTCCGGGGTGATATCGACCACATAGTTGACACTGCGCATGTCACCTAACAGCCGCATGAAATTGCGTTCATTGAATTTGGTGAATTCCTTGGCGATGCGGACCTTGTTGAGGCCGGGTTGGCTGAGGGATTCCCGGAGAAACACATCCCCCGGAACACCGGCAATGTGTTCCTCAATCAGGGTGTTGCCATTGACCAGATAGTTGATGCGGTTGGGGGATAAGATGTGCTCCAGTTCAAGACCATACAGGCGCGAGGCGTCGGCATGTTTGACATAAAAATAGTCCGAGTTGTCATTGAACAAATTGGTGATGCGAATGCGGAATGGGCGGGAGTTGCCGAAATCGCCGAAATCGATCCGGTCAATGAGCAGGTGGTCGTGTTGTTGCGCGCCGCGGCCGAGCTTGAGTTCCGAGTAGATGGCGGTAAGGCGCGGCCGGAGATCGGAAAAAACCTGCGGCGGATACATCACGGTGAGCCAGAGCGTTTCGCGGCCACTAGGATCCTCGTAGGGCACCGCTCCGGAAAAATGACCGAGCGCGTCGTAAATGTTCGGGATGTCACGCTGGCGGTCAAAATGCCCGAGATACTCCCGCAACCGGTGCGAAACGGCATAACAGATTTTACGACGGGCAATCACATGCGCAGCTTATGGCGAATCGTCGCGGGACACCAGCGCGGGTTTCACCGCGAGAGCGCAACGAGCACCGCCTTCTGGACGTGGAGCCGGTTTTCCGCTTGCTGAAAAATCGTATCGGCGTGGAGTTCGAGGATTTCATCGCTGATTTCCTTGCCGCGGTAGGCGGGCAGGCAATGCAACACGATATGGTCCGGCGCGGCATGGGCAAGCAACGACGCATTGACCTCGAACCCGGCAAACTGTGCCTCCTTGTCCTGCTGGTCTTCCTGGCCCATCGAAAGCCAGACGTCGGTGTTGATGACATGCGCGTCCCTCGTGGCGGTCAGCGGATCCGTGGTCACCGAAATGTGAGACGCCTGAAGATTCGCGAGAAACTCCAGAGGCGGTTGACAAGACGCCGGCGAGGCAATCACCAAATCAAATCCCAGCCGCTTGGCCGCCCACATCCACGAGCGGGCCATGTTCGAAAACCCGTCGCCAATGAATGCGATCTTTTTGCCTTCCCACCCACCCAGCATTTCCTGAATCGTGAGAAGGTCCGCCAAAATCTGGCACGGGTGCTCGTCGTCCGTGAGCGCATTGATGGTCGGAATCCCGGAAAACTCGGAGAA